>JAIPBY010000004.1 GCA_021738605.1 Chitinophagaceae bacterium
GAACATCCCCGATGTCAATGGCTTTTAGCCTTTGGCCCTTGCCCCATGCTTCAGGTCATGCTCTGCAACTTCAGTGACGCCTCCTGAAACAATGAACTTCATGGCATCAGCAGAACTGACTCCTTCCAACGTTTTGACGCGGTCAGCTTTTACCAGGTAAGTGACGCCAGAAAATGCATAGGAATGTGGGATATAAATGGCAACATGCTCCTTCAATTCAAATTCAGTCAGATCCATTTGCGTGATGAAACCTATCCTCCACACATCGGGTGATTCGATAGAAACCAGGACCGGTTTGTTGAATTTTTTCTTGTTTCCTGCAAAGGCTTCTAAAAAATCCTTTACAGTTGAATAGATGATCTTTACCCCCGGGGTCTTTTCCAAAATATTGTCAAAGAGCTGAACCAGTTTGGAAACGATAAAAGATGAAGAGATATACCCTACCAACAAAACAATTACCACCACCACCAGGAAGCCCAGTCCTGGAATTTTTTCGGGGTAGCCCTGCGGGTTCAATTTGACCAGGTCAGGGAACAAGACATGGAGGAGATTGGGGAGAATGTCATCAATCAGGTTGAACAATGAAAGCACCGCCCAAACGGTGATAACAATTGGCGCCAAGATGACCAACCCCTGAAAGAAAAAGTACAAGAGTCTGCCCGGCCGAAATGATTTCATTGTGATGGTTTTAAGCAAATATACACCCTAAAAAAAGGCATTATTGGATGAAAACAACTGATTTTGAAGGAAAAATCACCAAAAACTGGTCATTTACCCTTAATAATTGCCGTTTAACAATAAAATCTATTTTTTCAACAGAAACTTTTTTTACAGTCATAGTTTCCGTAGTTTTGCGCCTCGAAATTAAACATGGACACAAAAGAACGGATCATAGCACAAGCGAGAGACCTGTTTATCAGGCTCGGCATACGGTCTGTATCGATGGATGATCTTGCAGGTCAAATCGGTATGTCCAAAAAAACACTTTACCAGCATTTTGAGGACAAGGATGAACTGGTGGAGCGGGTCGTAGCATTTGAAACAAACAGGATGCAGGATGAATGCAATGTCTGCGCCACCACTGCAGAAAATGCGGTAGAGGAAATTTTCAAGACCATGGAAATGGTCATGCAACATTTCAGGAACATGAACCCGATGGTATTGTTTGACATGCACAAATTCCATGGTAAGGCCTTTGCCAAATTCATGGAACACAAGAACGTCTTCCTGTTGGATTTCATTTCAACCAATTTGAAAAGAGGGGTCAGAGAAGGGAATTTCAGGCAAGACATCAAAATAGATATCCTGGCAAAATTCAGGTTAGAATCCATGATGCTGGCCTTCAACATGGAAGCCTTCCCTCCTGCAAAGTACAATGTGGCGGAAGTAACCATCATCATGATTGAAAACTTTCTTTACGGGCTGGCAACAGCATCTGGATTCAAACTCATTGAACAATACAAGGCAAAAAAGAACACAATCCATGCACAATAAAAAAGCAAATATGATACGTTGGGGCTTCATCATTTTTTCATTGATTTTACTGGCATCCGGTACAGTACAATCACAACAGAAATACCGGCTAACCGTCAGCCAGGCAGCTGACCTCGCATTGAAAAATGTGACAGAAATCAAAAATTTACAGATTGACAGGGAATTGCAGTTGGCAAAAAACAAGGAGTATACTGCACAAACCATGCCACAGGTGAGTGGCTCTGTTCAATCACAACATTTCTTCAAGATTCCTGTAACCTTGCTGCCTGACTTCGTTTCACCTTCTGTATACCAGGTGCTGACAGACAATGGCGTTCGGAATGGTGCAGGCAGCCCGATCGCTAAACCCAACAATCCTCCACAGTATTTTCCTGCACAGTTTGGCGTGCCTTGGCAGTCATCGGCTGGTATACAATTTCAACAGTTGCTCTTCCAACCGGATCTTTTTATCGCGCTGAAGGCAAGAAAAAAAGCGATCGATTTCACGGATGCCAACATCAAGGTAATGGAAGACTCGATCAAAAGCAATGTCGCAAGGGCTTATTACAGTGTGCTGATTGCTGAAAAAAGAAAAAAATACCTGGATGCCAGCATCAAAAGACTTGATAAGCTGAAAAGCGATCAGGAAAAATTGTACAAGAATGGATTTGCAGAACACCTGGACATCGACAAAACGCAGGTAACGCTGAACAACCTGAGCACCACATCTACCCAAATTGAAAAACTCATAGAAATTGGGTACGCCTCACTCAAGTTTTCCCTGGCCATTGATCAAGCAGATACCCTTGCATTGAGCGATACCCTTTCCGTAGACCTTGTCAAAAAAGACCTGCTTGAGTTGTCCAATTTCAACTACAACGACAGAAAAGAAATTCAGCTCCTCAATGTTGTAAAGGATTTGCAAGGCCTTGATGTAAAAAGAAACAAACTTGCCTACATCCCTACCATTGGCACTTATTACAGCTACAGCAAAAATGCCCTGGGGCAAAAATTCAATCTGTTCAATTTTAATGACAAATGGTTCACAACATCCCTGTGGGGAATCAACATGAGTGTTCCTATTTTTGATGCCGGACAAAAAGCACAGCGCATCAAGCAAGCCAACCTCAATCTTCAAAAAACCAACAATACCATTGCCAATGTTCAAAGGGCAATTGACCTGCAACTGAAGGCTTCTTCCATCTTGTTCAAAAATGCCTTGTCTTCTCTGGACATGCAAGACAAGAATGTGGTGCTGGCAGAAAAAGTGTACAATACCACCAAGAAAAAATATGAGCAAGGCCTGGGGTCTAGTTTTGAATTACTGCAAACAGCATCTGAACTCGAAAACGCACAATCCAACTATTTCCAATCCCTTTACGATGCCATCAACGCAAGGATTTCTTACAACAGGGCACTTGGCAAACTATAACAACAAAAGAATAAAAACCAGAATATGAAAAAGTTTTTGATGATCTGCATGCTGTTCTCACTGGCAGCCTGCTCAGGAAACAAGGAAGAAAACAAGGATGTGGCAGCCAAAAAAGCGGAGTTGGAAAAGCTCACCAAAGAGCGTGATGCCATCATTGCCAAAATAGGTACACTGGAAACAGAAATCCAGAAAATGTCTGGCGCAACTGTTGAAGAAAAAACAAAACTGGTAGAAGTGACTGCACTGATCACCCAGGACTTTGCACACTATATAGACTTGCAGGGCAAGATCACCACAGAGAATCTTTACTACGTTACACCAAGAGGAATGGGTGGCCAGGTGAAAGCCATTTACGTAAAACAAGGAGACAATGTGAAGGCCGGCCAACTGCTGATGAAGCTGGAAGATGGCATCATCCAGCAAAACATCAAACAGGTGGAAAGCCAGCTCGATTTTGCTAAAAATATTTTCACCCGTCAGGAAAATCTTTGGAAAGAAGGAATTGGCACAGAAGTACAATTCCTTTCAGCCAAGAACAATGTGGAAGGGCTTGAAAAACAGCTCTCCCTTATAAAAGAGCAACTGGGAACAACCTCGGTCATTGCACAGGTATCTGGGGTGGTTGAAACGGTGAGCATCCGGATAGGCGAAACCTTTGTGGGCTCTCCGATGGCGGGCATCACCATTGTCAATCCAAGTGCCATGAAGGCTGTGGTTGAAGTACCGGAAAACTATGTTGTAAGGGTTAGAAAAGGAATGCCGGTGGTTATCTCCGTACCAGACCTGAATGAAACCTTCAACTCTACCATCAGCCTGATCAGTGAAACCATCAATGCCACCTCAAGGAGCTTTGTTGCAGAAAGCAAGATGCCCGGTAAGGCCAACATCAAACCCAACCAGGTTGCGGTGGTGAAAATACTTGATCATGCCGCAAAAGATGCCATCGTTGTTCCAGTTGAAACGGTTCAAACAGATGAGAAAGGCAAATATGTTTATATCCTGTCTACAGAAAATGGGAAGAACCTGGCAAGGAAAAAAATGGTTTCCATTGGTGAATTCTATGGTGAATTGATTGAGGTCAACTCAGGCCTTAGCAAGGGCGATAAGCTCATCACCAAAGGGTTTCAGGGACTGTATGATGGTCAGCTGATTTCCACCGCAACAAACTGATCTCATTTTCCAAGCAAGCATAAACCATTAGCATGGACAACTCCTCTAAAAATAATTCGATTTCCAACCTGCTCAAGAATGTAAAAACATTCAAGCCAACAGATTGGGCCATCAACAACAAAACGGCAGTCTACCTGATCACCCTTATCATTTCTCTTTGGGGAATCGGGCTGTTTGTTTCTTTCCCAAAAGAACAGTTTCCTGATGTGGTCATTCCCAACATTTACGTTCAAACCGTTTATGTAGGGAATTCCCCCAAAGAAATTGAAAGCCTGGTCACAAGGCCGATTGAGAAACAGCTCAAGGGCATCACCGGCGTAAAAATAAACAAGATCACCTCCAACTCCTTGCAGGATTTCTCGGCCATCATTGTGGAGTTCAGCACATCCGTAAAAACAGATGTTGCTTTGCAGAAGATGAGGGATGCGGTTGACAAGGCCAAAAAAGACCTTCCCAATGACCTCACCCAGGAACCTGTGGTTCAAGAGATCAGCCTTTCTGAATTGCCTATCATGGCAGTCAATGTAAGCGGTGATTATGATGGGATAAAGCTTGCAGAGTTTGCAGAACAACTGAAAGACAAGATTGAAGAATTGTCAGAGATCAGCAGGGTGGATGTTGTGGGTGCCCCGGAAAGGGAAATCCAAATCAATGTAGACCGCTTCAAAATGGAAGCGGCAAAAGTTGGATTTACCGACGTTGAACAGGCCATTCAGCGCGAGAACAACGATATCTCTGGTGGCTTGTTGGCAGTGGGAGAACAGAAACGTACACTCCGTGTGAATGGACAGTTCAGGTCTTCGCTTGACCTCAACAATGTGATTGTGAAAAACGTGTATGGTGCACCACTTTACCTCCGTGATTTTGCCAACATCACCGACACCATCAAGGAAAGAGAAAGTTATGCCCGATTGAATGGGAAGAACGTTGTAACACTGAGCATCATCAAGCGTTCCGGAGAGAACCTGATCAATGCCTCAGAAAAAATCAATGGTATTGTAAAGCAATTGAAGGCGGATCAATTTCCCAAAGACCTTAACATCAATATCACAGGAGACCTGAGCATCAAGGCTTCAGCCGCCTTTGATGAACTGGTGAACTCCATCGTCATTGGCTTTGTGCTGGTGATGATCATCCTCATGTTCTTCATGGGAGTGACCAACTCATTCTTTGTGGCCCTCTCGGTTCCACTGAGCATGTTCCTTGCCTTTATCCTCCTGCCTAGTGCAGAGTTTATTGTAGGGTCCAGTGTTACCCTCAATTTCATCGTATTGTTTGCCTTGCTTTTTGGTCTTGGTATTGTGGTGGATGATGCCATTGTGGTGATAGAAAACACCCACAGGATATTCTCACAAGGAAAAGGAAAAATCAGTGCAAAAGATGCAGCAAGATTTGCCGCTGGCGAGGTTTTCATCCCAGTACTGGCCGGAACCCTGACCACGCTTGCCCCTTTCATTCCGCTGCTTTTCTGGCCAGGCATCATTGGTAAATTCATGATTTACCTGCCCACGATGTTGATCTTCACATTGACAGCATCATTGATTGTAGCCTACATCATGAACCCTGTTTTTGCTGTAGATTTCATGGCACACGAAGACCACGAAAAGAAAAAGAAGTCTACTGTTTTCAAAAATCCATTGTTCCTCATTTTCATCATCGTAGGTATTCTGTTTGACCTCGTGGGATATGGCAACGACCAGGCCTCTTATCGCTTCATTGGCAACATGCTTATATTCTTTGGTGGACTCATGGTGCTCAACGCCTATGTGCTCACTGGTGCCATCAAAACCTTCCAGGAGAAATGGCTGCCGGCCATGATGAACAAATACGAAAAACTCCTGCAGTGGACCACCCAGGGATGGAGACCGGTCAAAATGCTGATTGGAACATTTGCATTGCTCATCTTCTCCTTTGTTTTCTTTGGCATGAGAAATGTGCCTATCGTACTTTTCCCGCAGGGCGATCCCAACACCATTTATGTTTATCTCAAGTTGCCCGCTGGTACAGAAGTGACCTATACTGATTCTGTTACAAAACTATTGGAAGGAAGGATCAACAAGGTATTGGGCATGGAGAACGGAAAAGAAAATCCTTTGGTGGAGAGTGTGATTGCCAATGTGGCTGTTGGCGCCAGTGATCCCAACAGCGGAGACAGGAGCACCAGGCCAGAGCTCAGTCGGGTCCAGGTCAATTTTGTGCCTTTTGAAGAAAGGCATGGCGCTGGTACCAAGCAGTACCTTGATAGTATCCGCCTTGTTGTGAAGAATATTCCTTCTGCAGAAATAAGCGTCGCCCAGGAGAGCAATGGCCCTCCCACGCAATCTCCCATCAACATTGAAGTTTCAGGCGATAATTTCGAAGACCTTACCAGCACGGCCATCAACCTGAGGAACTACCTCAGCGACAAAAATATCCCTGGAGTAGAAGAATTGAAAATTGATGTTGACTTCTCTAACCCAGAGATTGGCATTTCCATCGACAGGGAAAGGGCTTTGATGCAGGGCATCTCCACCGGTCAAATCGGATTGGAAATCAGGACAGCCCTTTTCGGTAAGGAAATTTCAAAGTTGAAGATCGGTGAAGAGGAATACAATATCATCATCCGCAACAATGCATCACAAAGGAAATCATTGTCTGAGCTCCTGAACATGCGCATTACTTACCGCGATTTCACCAACGGTCAGATCAAACAGGTACCCATCAGTTCTGTCGTTAAAGCAGACCTCAGCAATACCTATGGCAGCATCAAAAGAAAGGACCAGAAACGTGTGATCACCATCTTCTCAAATGTATTGACTTCTCAGGGCTATACACCCCAGGCCGTCAATACAGAAATCACGAAACATATCGAAGCATTCAAATCAAAAGCCGAAGGCGTATCCATTGCACAAACAGGCGAAGGGGAGCAATTGGCCGAGACCGCCAACTTCCTCAGAACAGCGATGTTTACTGCTATCGGGCTGATTCTGCTGATCCTCATTTTGCAGTTCAACTCTTACAGCAGAACCATGATCGTATTGTCTGAAATATTTTTCAGCTTGATTGGTGTGTTGTTGGGCTATGCCATTACAGAGTCTACCTTTGCCGTGGTAACCACAGGTATTGGTATTGTAGGCCTATCCGGCATTGTGGTGAAGAATGGTATCCTCGTGATAGAATTTGCCGACGAATTGAGGGGCAGGGGCATGAAGACAAGAGAAGCCGTCATCGAAGCGGGAAAAACAAGGATTGTACCGGTATTGCTTACCGCGCTTGCGGCCATCCTTGCACTTATCCCACTGGCGGTAGGCTTCAACATCAACTTCGTTACCCTGTTTACCGATTTGAATCCACATATTTTCTTTGGAGGTGACAACGCCGTATTCTGGAAGCCTTTGTCACTCACCATCATTTGGGGATTGTTGTTTGCCTTCTTCATGACGCTGCTGATCGTACCAGCCATGTATCTCATTGCTGAGCGGTTGAAAAGGCCGATGACCAAATTCTTCAAAGGAAAGTGGATCTCTATCCTCGGATTGTTAGGCCCCCTATTCTTCCTCTTTACCGGTATTGTTTACCTTGTAAGGAGAATCCAAGGCAAACCTGTTTGGAATGGCAAATTGAAAAAATAACCTCCGCCAACGGGCGCTGGATGATGGATGAAATATTATGCTGCACCATGCAACCTATTGCTTTCATCAATCGTCTAGCGCCTATTGTAAATGTTTAAAACAATAAAATGGAACAGTACAGCACAAGATCCAACCATGAAATCGATTATAGGATTGTTGGAGAAGAAATGCAATACGTAGAAGTTGAACTCGACCCCAACGAAACAGCCATCGCAGAAGCAGGAAGCTTCATGATGATGGATGATGGTGTTCAAATGCAAACCATATTTGGTGACGGATCCGGACAAGACAAGGGCGTTTTGGGGAAATTATTTTCTGCAGGAAAGCGGTTGCTTACCGGTGAAAGCCTTTTCATGACAGCCTTCACCAACATGGCACAGGGTAAAAAAAGGGTTTCCTTTGCCTCACCCTATCCAGGAAAAATCATTCCACTGGACCTCCAACAACTGGATGGCAGGATCATTTGCCAGAAGGACTCATTTCTCTGCGCAGCAAAAGGCGTAAACGTTGGCATAGCCTTCCAAAGAAAACTGGGCACCGGTTTGTTTGGCGGGGAAGGATTCATCATGCAGAAACTGGAAGGTGATGGCATGGCCTTTGTTCACGCAGGCGGACATGTATTTGAACGTTACCTCACCCCCGGCGAAGTATTGAAAATTGATACCGGTTGCGTAGTTGCTTTTACCCAAACCGTTGATTACGATATCCAGTTTGTTGGTGGCATCAAGAACAGCATATTTGGTGGAGAAGGCCTCTTCTTTGCAACCCTCCGCGGACCAGGTAAAGTATGGATCCAAACACTTCCCATCAGCCGCCTTGCCAGCAGGGTCCTGTCCTATGGCACAACCAACAGAAGAGAGGAAGGAAGCATCCTTGGAGGACTGGGGAACATACTGGATGGAGACGGGTACTAAATCGAATTCCAGTCATTCAAAAAAAGAAGAAAGACCATAATAGAAAAGCCGGCTCACATGAGACCGGCTTTCTTTTTGAATATCATTTAAGCTTAGTCGCGGCGACCATAAAGATTGCCCAACAAGCGAAGGATTTCTACATACAACCATACCATGGTAACCAGCAAACCAAAGGCACAGAACCATTCCATATGCTTGGGTGCACCCATCGCAGCGCCTTGCTCAATCCTGTCAAAGTCCAGCAAAAGGCTTAGTGCAGCAATAGCAGTGATGGCGATGGAAATACCGATGCTCAACAAGCTTCCGTTGTGCAAACCATCAATGTTTACATTGAACATGGAAAGAATCCAAGTGATCAGATAAAAGAGTGCAATACCGCCAATAGCAGCAAACATCACAGACCTGAATTTCTCGGTTACCCTGATAATCCTGAAGGTATAGAGCAAGTACATGGCAATCGCAGTTCCGAAGGTGAGCACCACGGCCTGTGTTACGATACCCGGAGCCACTTTGCTGAATGCATTGCTGTAGATGGCGGAGATGCCACCCACAACCAAACCTTCCAGCAGTGCGTAGGCAGGAGCAAGGTATTGGGCCCATTGTTGCTTAAACATCAGGATCAATGCGATAACCAGGCCACCAATGGCACCACCCATCAGGTATCCTTGAATGCTGTTGCCTACGCTGGCTTCATTCCATACATAGAAGGCAGTTGCCATCACCATGAGGAAAAGAAAACCAAACTTATTGAGGGTGCCGCGGAAAGACATGATGCCAGATCCAGGGGCAGCCATTGACCTGTTGAAAGATTTTTCTGAAAGTGTAGGATTACTTGAATTGAAAAGCGCCATAATGGGTAAATTTGTAGTGTAAATTAATTAATTTCAGTTGAATCAGCCAAAGCATGACCCAAAAAAAGGTATTGGCGACAAACATTTAACATGACCCAAAGAAAAGAAGAACTGCTCAGCGATATTGTGATCAAATTTGCAGGGGACAGTGGAGACGGCATGCAGCTCACCGGAAGCCAATTCACCAACAATACTGCCTTGATGGGAATCGACCTCGCCACATTCCCAGATTTTCCCGCTGAAATCCGTGCGCCACAAGGTACCATTCCAGGCGTGAGTGGCTACCAGCTTCGTTTCTCAAGCGATGCCATCTATACACCCGGAGACCTTTGTGATGTACTCGTGGCCATGAATGCCGCTGCCCTGAAAACCAATCTGAAAGCCATCAAAAAGGGAGGAAAAATCATTGCCAATGTGGATGGTTTCGATTCAAAAAACCTGCGCCTGGCCAATTACCCGGATGGGGTGAACCCCATAGAAGACGGATCACTCGAAGGTTTCGAGTTGATCAAAATGGATGTCACCAAAATGACCCGGGAGGCATTGAAAGACATCACCCTGGGTACCAAGGAAAAAGACAGGGCCAAGAACATGTTCGTATTGGGATTCCTTTACTGGATGTACAGCAGAGACATGGACAGCACCCTAAAATTCCTAAACGAAAAATTTGGCAAGAAAGATGATATCCTGAATGCAAACCTCAAAGCATTGCAGGCAGGATACAATTATGGAGATACCACTGAAACCTTCACCACAAGATACAAGGTCGAGAAAGCCAAGATGAAGCCTGGAAACTACAGGTCAATCATGGGGAATCAGGCAGTTTCATTGGGTTTGGTGGCAGCATCACAAAAAAGTGGACTACCCATTTTTCTGGGCACCTACCCCATCACACCAGCCTCGGACATCCTGCACGACCTGAGCAAGATGAAGAATTTTGGTGTAAAAACATTTCAGGCAGAAGATGAGATTGCGAGCATTACTGCAGCCATTGGGGCAAGTTATGGCGGTGCATTGGCCGTTACCACCACATCAGGCCCAGGAATGGCGCTGAAGAGTGAAGCCATGGGCCTCGCAATGATGCTTGAGATTCCCTTGCTCATCATCAATGTGCAAAGGGGTGGACCATCAACCGGGCTTCCTACCAAAACTGAGCAGAGCGATCTCATGCAAGCCTACTATGGCAGAAATGGTGAGTGCCCGATGCCGGTTATTGCATCTTCAACTCCGAGCGATTGTTTCAGTGCCGTGTATGAAGCGGCAAGGATTGCATTGGAGCACATGACACCAGTAGTTTTTCTCAGTGATGGCTACATTGCCAATGGTGCAGAACCGTGGATGTACCCTCAAGCTGAAGACCTTCCCGCCATTACCGTAAAATTCAAAACTGCGTTGGATGAAGGAGAGGAAAGGTTTCAGCCGTACAAGCGCGATGAGAAACTGGTGAGGCCCTGGGCACTTCCTGGTACAAAGGGACTGGAGCACAGGATTGGAGGATTGGAAAAACAAGACATTACCGGTAACGTGAGCTATGAACCTGATAACCATGAACACATGGTAAAAACCAGGCAAGCAAAGGTGGATATGATTGCCAATTATATCCCCGAACAAAAAATTGACAGCGGTGCCGCCTCCGGAAAAGTATTGGTACTGGGATGGGGAAGCACCTATGGCTCCATCAAAAGTGCTGTACAGCAATTGTTGCTGGAAGGCCAGGCCGTTTCACATGCACACATCAGGTACATGAGGCCTTTCCCCAAAAATCTTGGAGAGATCATCAAGCAGTTTGATACAGTCATTGTTCCAGAGATCAACAATGGGCAACTGATCAAGATCCTCCGCGATGTTTATCTGGTAGATGCCAAGCCTTACAACAAGATCAAAGGCACACCAATCACCAAGGGTGAGTTGGTGGCGGAGATCAGGAAGTATCTTTAGGGTTTAGGGGTTTAAAGGTGTAGAGGTTTAGGGGTATGTACAACCCAACATTACTGCTTTTTGAAACAGTAAAATCTCCGTTTTTAAGGGTGTTTTTCACATTTCAAAAGTTCCAATCTCAAGCATCTTTGCCAGATGAAGAGATTGGTATGTGTGGAAGTGGATATATTGACATCTTCTGTAATTGAAGTATCCACTGGTTTAACCTTTGAAACAGATGCAACGAAAATAGACAACCAATTTATTAAGGACATTCATAAAAAGGATGGATGGAAATTCAATTGGAAACGGGAATTTAAAACTCCAAACCGGGAAATATTTAAACTCACACTCAAGGAAAATAAATTTGTTTTACTAGGAATGATCAGCTTAGAAATGAAACATGATCATGTTCATGTACACCTTGTTGAAAGCTCTCCCCAAAATATTGGCAAACAAAAAGAATTCTTGGGCATCGGTGGAAATCTTTTTGCATTTGCTTGTAAAGTTTCAAAAGATTGTGGATTTGATGGCAACATATCATTCATAGCCAAAACAAACTTGATTCAATATTATTCAATAAATTTAGGTGCTGAATCACTGGGTAATGGGAAAATGATTATCAGGGAAAATTCGGCATCTGTTCTGATCAACAAATACTTCCCCCAATGAAAAAACACATTAAACTTCCTGAAATTATTGAAATTGAATATTTCAAATCCTTACCCACTACACCTGAAATAGATAAATCATTTTCAGATTTTATTAAAGCGGAGAAAAAGAAAAAAAATATGTTGAAAAGGACGAAAGGCCTAAGTGATAAAAAAGCCTCACTTTCAAAGGGTTAGCCGTCTGCAGACTTCACATGCCTCATTCTCGGTTTAAGAACCTCTGGTTTGCTGATAAATTAATCCTCATCACTTCCCTAGACTGTATAGGGCGCTACACACAATCTTGCCAAGGGGCTAACAACGATAGAAGAGAGCTCTTTTCGGCTCAACCAAATTGTGTTTTACCCATCATTTCTGGGTATTTTCCTAACGCTTTAGTGTAGAAATCCCACTTAAAAATAAGTGGGTGAAGTTGACCTTTGCTTGAAAATAATCATTCATCAAAATTCAACATGGAAATTATTTCAACAGCTTTTATTATAAATTTCATCGACAAGCATTCAATAGAATATCGCTCATCGCAGAAAACATTATGCTTGCCCATCATATCCCGTCTTTATAAAAAAATGAAAAATGACATCAAGTTTACCGAAATAAAAATTGACGACGGATTGATTTGCGATGGGCACCACCGATACATCGCATCTTTATTGGCAAATGTCAATATTGCTACGACACATTCCTTTCGAACAAGCGCGTCGCAGGAAATTTTCTGGCATTCGGTAACCTTTGATGAAAATGACTGGGATTCAACCGCCAAAATCGACTTACTCAATCAACAAGATGCAACATACAACGATATTTCACTTGAAACACTAATGGAAATGCTGAAATAAGACATAATTTCACTATGTTATGTTGATCTTCTTGGACATTGATGGTGTAATGGTTCCTGCCAAAAGCTGGAAAAGCCCTGAGCTGCTTGATGATGGATTTCCTGCATTCAGTGTTTCTGCATCACTTGCACTTCGGCAATTGATCGCTAATAATGTCACAGTTATGCTGACAACATCCCATAAATCGAATTTTACGATTCAGCAATGGCAGAACATCTTCAAAAAACGTGGGATTGAAATTCCTCTTTTAAAATCACTTCCGGATAACAAAACTATGCTCAGTCGCAAGGATGAACTCCTCAGATGGTTCAACCAAAATCCTATTGATGAAGAATTTCTGATCATTGATGATGACAGTTCCCTGAATGATCTGCCCATTGAGCTGAAAAAGCATTTAATTCAGCCAAGTCCATATATTGGCTTGTCCGAGGATCATTTGAGACAATCGAAGATGATGGTAGCGACAAAATAAACAATATATACCCTTGGCTTGGCAGGTAAACTCAACCTCCCTCAATCCTATAAAATTCTCTCCACAATCTTCCCCGTAGCCTTCTCTTTTAGGATCAGTTTTTTAGTTCCATAATGGGTCATCTCTTCCTTGACGAGATAATGATCTGCATCAAATTCAACAAGCGTGCCTTGCTTGGTCTGCCCTTCAAGCCCACGCCAGTCCTGCAATTGAACGGGTTCCCATATTTTTGATTTAGCACTTCTGTAGGCTGCATCAAGCACTGCATTCACAATATAGCCATCGTAGAAAGTTTCTTTGGGTGCTTTGCCTTTTTCAAAAGCATCAAACATATCAAAGAACATGTGGTTGTATCCCAGCTCATTCAACTCATCCCCTACCGGAAACAACCAGCCGGTATTGGTCTCTGCTTTTTCTGCAACATAATCAGCACCTTTTCCGGTGGTGAACATGTCAAACCCTGTTCTCAAAAATCCATTGATCCAGATGGTTCCTTCCGTGCCCATCACCTCATCACGCAAATCCAATCCACCCCTGAACGTCCAGCTCACTTCAAACTGACCAATGGCGCCATTTTCATATTTGACCAAACCGATGGCATGGTCTTCGGCATCAATGGGCTTCACCTGTGTATCAGCCCAACACATCACTTCAACCGGTCTGATGTCCTTCCCGATGTAACTCCTGGCAATCTCTACACAATGACATCCCAGGTCGAGCATGCAGCCGCCTCCGGCCTGTTCAAGGTCCCAGAACCAGTCACTGTGAGGGCCAGGATGCGCTTCGCGGGATTTTGCCCACAGTATTCTTCCGAGTGCCCCGCTTTGAACACTGGCATGGGCCTTGAGGAATTTTGGGGTATAGACAAGGTCTTCAAGATAACCATTGAAGATGCCGGCATTTTCAACTGCTTCGAGCATGCGCTTGGCCTCTGCAGCATTGCGGCCCAAGGGCTTTGTAGAGATCACGGCTTTTTTATGCTTGATGCAAAGCATCACGGCTTCTTCATGCAGGTTGTTGGGAAGAGAAATACAAACCATGTCCACATTGGGATGGGCAATCGCCTCCTCCATCACCGTCGTATAATGCTCGCACTGGTAGTCATCGGCAAATTTCTTTGCCTGTTCTTCTCTTCTTGAATAGATGGAAACGATCTTGTCGCGGCTTCTTAATCCTTGAATGGAATCAGCATAAAATCTTCCAATGAATCCTGAGCCGAGCATTGCGAGTTTTACCATGGTGAGAGGTTGAGGGAGGTTGAGAGAAGTTGAGGGAGGTTGAAAAGGTTGAACTTGCCAACCAGAGGTTGGTAAATCAGCCGAAGGCTGAGGGGTTGAATTTGCCAACCAGAGGTTGGTAAACCTGCCGAAGGCAGGGAAGTTTAAGGGGTTGAAGTTGATTTCTTGTCCTTGAAAAACAAGACCAGAAAAACAAGGCTGGCGGCTGCGATGCCTGCCGGAACAAGCCATACATGCAACCAATCAGTTACTCCGCCTGCAGTATACTGGTCTTTGACTTTCCCTGAAACGATGGAACCAATGTACATGCCAATGCCATAGGTGGCAAGGCTGATCAGTGCCTGCGCTTGAGACTTGATTTTTTCTCCAGCTTTCTGGTCGGTATAAATCATCCCGCTCACAAAAAAGAAGTCATAACAAACGCCATGCAGGAGTATCGCGGCATACAACATCCACTGACTGGTAGCAGGGTCGCCATATCCAAAAAACACAAAGCGGAGAATCCAAGCCAACAGTCCTACAATCAATATTTTTTTCACCCCAAACTTTCCGAAGGCGAAAGGCAACAAGAGCATGAACAATACTTCGGAGACCTGGCCCAAAGACATGATATTTTCTATCCTGAAGGTTGTAGGGTCGGCGGAGGGAAATGCCATTTTATAACCATCTGTAAGCGATGGGTTTGCCCAAGCGTAATAAAACGAAAGGGGAATGCAAATCAACACCGAGGAGATGAAAAAGATCAGAAAAGAACGGTCCTTGAACAATACGAATGCGTCTTTGCCAATGATTTGTCCGAAGGTGCTGGGCCCGGTTGAGGTGGGTGATGTTTTGGGTAGGAAGAAAGACATCAGTCCCAGCAAAAGGGCCGAGACCATGGCAATTTGAAAGATCATGACATTGTCTCCCACACCCAGGTAACCAACCAGGTTGGTCACTGCAATCCATGCCAATGTTCCAAATACCCGGATGGCCGGAAACTCCTTTTCTGGATTGCTCATGGCACGCATGGCAATGGAACTGGTGAGGGCTATGGTTGGGGCGAAAGTCAGGCAATAGGCCAGCATCACCCAATAAAATGTATTGGCATCAGTGATGGTGGTCAACACATAGAGCAGGGCCGCTCCTGCGAGGTTCAAAACGCCCAATACTTTTTGGGCTTCAAAGAACCTGTCGGCAAGCATTCCTACAAAAAACGGTGCTGCAATCATGGCAATGGAAAAGGCTGCGTAAGCACTGCCCACCTGCTCACCTGTAGCACCCAGTTGGTCGGTCATGTATTTGCTCATTTGTCCGTACCATGAACCCCATACAAAGAATTGCATGAACATCATGAGCGATAGCTGAATTCTTAAAACAGGCTTCATATGGCAGTTCGTTTTGTGACTCCAATATAGGGATATTTTAAGAGGAAAATCTCATGATTTCATGATGTTTTTCCCATTGGGGCGAATAAGATGCCTCCTAAGTTTGCAGATAGATATGCATTTCAATATTTTCAAAAATTGATTTAATTTCACATTATGGCGTCGCCTTTATCCATAACACCTGTATTA
Organism: Chitinophagaceae bacterium; assembly: GCA_021738605.1. GTDB lineage: Bacteria > Bacteroidota > Bacteroidia > Chitinophagales > Chitinophagaceae > Pollutibacter. The sequence continues at coordinate 16,142 of JAIPBY010000004.1, forward strand.
AGGAATCAGGATTCAGCTAAATTCAACAGAGATCTTGAATTGAACAGATCCAACAAAGTATCTAAAGAAGAAAAAGATAGAATTACCAGCTTAGTGAAAGAGGTTCTTGAAAAAAAGAAAAAGAAATAAATCTTTCCATTTTGAGGTTAACAGATTTGGAGTTTATTGCCATAAACTCAAATACTGATTTTGCTGGATTTGACTGTGGAGATACTGATATTTCTAACTGGTTAAAAGAAGATGCTATGAAGCACAGAAATCAGAGGATGGCAAACACATATCTTTTTGTAACAAATGATCAGGTGGTTGCTTATTTCTGCATTTCTAATGATTCACTTAATGACCTTGGCGAAAAAAGAGGATTCACGAATAATATTTGGAACCGATTTCATCGTAAGAATTTGATTCCAAATCCAAAAAGGATCAGAAATTATCCGGCAGTAAAAATTGGCCGCATAGGTGTCAATGTCAATTATCAAAGAACAGGAATTGCATATGAGCTCATGGATTTTATCAAAGGATTTTCCATTCTTAACCAAAAAGCAGCGTGCCGACTCTTATTATTAGATGCCTACAATAAGGAAAGACAAATTAATTTTTACCAACGAAATGGGTTTCGCTTTGTTCTTGATGCGGATGAAAATGCTCAAAAAAGGTTGATGTACTATGACCTTGAAAGACTTGAAAGTTTTTTGAGTCATTGAAAAGGGTTCCCTTCAATAACTTTAATTTCGTTAAATGAAAAAACAGGAACGCTACGATACAGTGATTGAGCATTTTCAGGTCAATATCCCGGAAGCGGAAACTGAACTCCTTTACGACAATCCCTTTCAGTTGTTGGTGGCCGTAATCCTTTCTGCCCAATGCACAGATAAGCGCGTGAACCTGACCACACCAGCCATTTTTGAAAAATTTCCAGACCCTGAAAGCATGGCTGCCACTGATTTTGACACCCTCTTTCCAATCATCAGGAGCATATCCTATCCCAACAACAAGACAAAGCACCTGATTGGGATGGCCAACATGTTGATGAACGATTTCAATGGTGAAGTGCCCATGACGGTTGATGAGCTGGTCAAACTGCCTGGTGTAGGAAGAAAAACAGCCAATGTGATTACGTCTGTTATTGATCAGCAACCTAACATGGCGGTGGATACCCATGTTTTCCGGGTATCTGCCAGACTAGGTCTTACCCGTGGAGCCAAAACCCCACTGGCAGCAGAGAAACAATTGATCAAAAATATTCCGAAAGAATTGGTGCACAAGGCCCACCACTGGCTGATCCTGCATGGCAGGTATACTTGCCTTGCCAGAAGCCCAAAATGCGGGGAATGTGGATTGACAGCCATCTGCCTTTACCACAAGGCCAAAAACAAATAGAAAGTTCCTTGTAGTTATCAGATTTGAAACTATAATTTCCCTTGATTTTCTGCATTTTGGGCTAAATGGGGAGAAATAGAGTCTCAGGCCTTTGCTTATTGCATAGAAAATCCATCCAGGGATGCATAAGACATGATGCGGTCCATTGAACTGCGTGCAGGGCTAAACTTGATATTGTTGAGCACATCGAAGCCTTCCTTCATCTCGGCATATTGCTCCATCATGGCCGGGTTGTTTTCGATGAAAAATAAAAAGTGGGCACTCTCCTCAGAAGACATTTCATTGTAAAGGTAACGTAGCATAGATTCAGATATTAATGAACTCATAATCAGCCTTTTATCAATTATACATGATTGAAAAAGGATAGTTGGATTTGATGGTCATCAATAGGATATAAGAATGGAGTGGTTATCAGATCTTGACTGTAAATTCATCTGACCCCCCTAAAACGGAAATAAGTGGTTGATATTGCATAGTCCATCAACAGTTTTTACTACTAATACTGAGTCTCATTTTTCCCTGACCAGGAATACATCTTCATTGTCCCGCTTCATGAGGTATTGCTCACGGGCCACTTTCTCCATCCAGAGCGGATTGGTCTTGATTAGGTCGATGTCCTTTTTCGTATTGTCAATCTGATCTTTATAATATTGCTTGCTTTGCTTAAGATCATTCAATTCAGCCCTGTATTGAAGGTGCAGGAACAGGTTGTTGTGGTCGAAAAACAGCATCCACCCCACAAATAAAATGGAGGCCAGCACAAACTTGTTTTTGAAAATACGGAGGAGCTTCATCGATTGCATAAAATTAGGATATTTTTCCGGTCCTTGAACCTCAGCACCTTGTCCATTGCATTTCGTACCTTGCACCCAATGGAAAAATCAAATTTTGTAGACCAGATAAGGGTGTTTTGCAAAAGCGGACACGGTGGGGCTGGCAGCAAGCACTTTGCGCGGACCAAATTCAATGCCCAGGCAGGGCCCGATGGTGGTGATGGCGGACGGGGTGCCCATATCATCCTCAGGGGCAACAAGCACTTGTGGACACTGCTTCACCTGCGTTATTATAAGAATGTCATCGCGGAAGACGGACAGGGCGGGAACAAAAACAACATGACCGGCAGGGATGGCCATGACATTATCATAGAAGTACCCTTGGGTACGGTAGCCGTAGACGAAGAAACGGGAGACAAGGATGGGGAAATCCTGGAAGATGGTCAGGAGATCATCTGGGTAAAAGGTGGACGGGGCGGACTGGGCAACAAGAACTTTGCCACAGCCACCAACCAGGCACCTGAATATGCACAACCCGGTGAGGAAGGATTTGAGGGCTGGAAAGTGCTTGAGTTAAAAGTGCTGGCCGATGTAGGACTGGTAGGATTCCCCAATGCAGGCAAATCAACCCTGCTCTCTTCAATGACTGCCGCAAGACCGAAAATTGCAGATTATGCATTTACCACACTCACACCACAGCTTGGCATGGTGGAGTACCGAGATGGAAAATCATTTTGTATTGCAGATTTGCCGGGCATCATTGAAGGCGCTGCTGAAGGGAAGGGTCTCGGCCATCGCTTCCTGCGCCATATCGAAAGAAACCCTGTGTTGGTTTTCCTGATCCCTGCAGACAGCCAGGACCATAAGAAAGAACTAGAAATCCTGTTCAATGAACTGGAAGAGTACAACCCAGAACTGCTCGATAAAAAATTCATCATCGCCGTCAGCAAAAATGATATGCTGGATGATGAGCTGAGAATAGCGATAGCAAAAGAACTTCCAACCGATATTCCGCACGTGTTTATTTCTTCAGTATCCGGTTCAGGACTGATGGAACTGAAAGACATGCTTTGGAAAGAACTGCAATAGAGGATGAATGAGGGAGCGGAGGGGAAACCAAACACCTAAACCACCAAGATGTCAGCGCTGAAAAAAGGCCTCCAACAACTTGCCATCCTCCTCCAACTGCTCTGGGCCTTTCTGCCGGCAATCTTGTTCATCCTGTTTGCTTATGCTTTTTTTACAGGATTTGTTCAGGGAAAAGACATTATCCTCACGGGCCTGAAGTCAAGGCAGACAGGGCTTTTCTTTGTTGTTGGCCTGCTGTTTTGGGTATTGATTACTTGGTATACCTCCAGGCTCATTGCCTACAACCACGACAGTCTGTTCCAGGTGGCTCCAAAAGGACTTTACCATGCCCCAAGAATACTTGGTTATGCTTGCTTCACGGTAACAATCATCGCCCTGGCGGTACTCCTGCCCTCAGAAGGCAACAACTTGAAACAATGGATGATTGTCAGCATCTCTGCGATTGGCTATGCAGTGCTACACCCCTTGTTTGAAAAAATAAAAAACAGCAGCAAGAGGAGGTCACTTACCCAGTACAGAAATGGTCTTGGGCTGCTGTTTGTTATCATCATTGGAACAATGGTTTTGCTAAACACAGTCCTGGCATACATCTGTCTGCTGCCTGTATTGCAAGCAGGATACCTTTTTCTCGTCATTACCAGAAAGAAAATCAGTGAAAACAGCCTGAAGCAGTATCCGGATCCTGCTCACAAACACCTGATCAACATCCGGTTGGCTTATCATCAACTTGTTGTCTGGATTTTCACAGACAAGGAAGGCAAAAGAGAGCACTTGAAAAAAGAACTGATGATACTGACAGAGAAAAATATCTTTCTCTGGTTCAACATCTTTTCTTTCACCGCGCTGCTCATTTATTTTTCTGCAGTATTTTCTATTTCATTTTCCCGCTACATCACGGCACTGCCTATCATCCTGCTATCATTTGGCATCCTGCTGGGTGCGGGGAACATCATCACCCTTTTCTCCCTCAAACAAAAGATCAATTTTCATTTTCTGATACTGGTTGCCATCGCTATTGCAGGGTTTTTCTATGAACCTCATTACGTGAACATGATGCCATTGAAAGAAATCAATCAATACCATGCAAGACCCGGACTGAGAGGGCATTTCAACAGATGGATCCAGGAAAGAAAAAATCAACTGGAAGACAGTACTAAAATGAATTTTCCAGTCTATTTTGTATTGGCGGATGGTGGTGCTTCAAGGTCAGCGTATTGGACGGCATCAGTATTGGGCAAGATACAAGAGGAATCCTCTGGCAATTTTTCCAAACAATTGTTTTGCTTGTCTGGCGCATCTGGCGGAAGCCTTGGCAACCTTTCATTCTACGCAACACTTTCAAACAAATCAAGTAAGAGCACAACAAAATCAGTACAAGATTACCTGTCCAATGATTTTCTGAGTTTTCCGTTGGTAAGATTATTGGGACCAGATATCATCTTGCCATTGGTTCCTTTTCATCTCTTGCACGACAGGGCAACAGCGTTGGAAAAATCATTTCAATCAACAAAAAAAGAAAATGAAATTACACGGTTGATGAACCGGCCTTTCTCTGCGCTTCAACTGCACCATGACAGCAGCTATGCATTACCATTGATCTTCATCAATTGTACCAGGATGCAAGATGGCGTACCTGCAGTGGTCAGCAATATCAATATTGAAAAAAATGTATTTGGAAAAAGGATTGATGTATTGAAAAGCCTGGATTCCAGTCAGGACCTGTCCGTAGCCACTGCAGTGGCCCTTGGTGCAAGGTTTCCTTATTTCAGCCCTGCGGGGAGAATAGGCAATCAGTATTTTGTGGATGGCGGATATTTTGACAACTCGGGCGCAGGGGTTGTGCATGAAATGCTTCTCGATCTTCAAAGCATGATCATGGACAGCATCAAGAACAATCCTGAACATCCTTATAAAAAAATCAGGTTCAATGTGCTGCACATCACCAATGAAACTGAAACAGAAAAGAAGATTTCAACAACACATCCGCTCGTCAATGATCTTGCAGCGCCGGTAAAAACAATTCTGGGATCGTATGCCAGACAAACAGATATCAATAACCTGCGCCTGTATAAATATCTGCTCGAGATCAACAAAGGAGACACCACATACAGGTCCATCAACCTGTACAAAAAAGGCGAGGAGGAGGATTATCCGATGAACTGGTCTATTTCTGATCAGTCATTGGGCAGGATGAACAAAAGGCTTGCAGCACATGAAGGCATTCAAATAATCGTTCAGTCCATCCACCGATAAATCTGGTAATATATTGCTAGACCAGCTCCCAGCTCAGCCCGCCATCCTTTTCATCCTTGAGCTGTATGCCCGCTTCAAGCAACTGGTTGCGGATCTTGTCTGAAGTGGCATAGTCCTTTTTGGCCCTTGCATCTTTTCTGATGTCTGCAATCAATTGGAGCACTGCACCAAGCTTCTGGTCGTCGTGCTTTTTTTCATCTTTCAGTCCAAAAATATCGACCAGAAAAGTATTGAACTTCTCTTTCATCATCATCATGGTGGCTGTGGTCAGCGCATTGCTTTTGATCAAACCATCCTTGATGGAATTGATGACTGGCACCAGCTCAAATAGGCCTGCCAATACTTTTGCAGTGTTGAGGTCATCGTTCATGTCATCATCCAATGCGCTGAGCACCTCAAAACAATGCTGCTCCAAATCAGGATCTCCGGCACTGATGTTGTTGTCTAAAACAACAAACTTGTTCAATTGCGTGAAGGCTTCCCAGATCCTTCTCAGGCCTTTCTCTGCAGCCTGAAGGGCTTCGTTGCTGAAGTCAAGCGTACTCCTGTAATGCGTTTGCAGAATGAAAAAACGAACGGTCATGGGAGAATACGCTTGCGTCAATATCTCATGTGATCCGCTGAACAGTTCACTGAGCTTGATCACATTGTTGTAACTCTTCCCCATCTTTCTGCCGTTGATGGTGATCATGTTATTGTGCAGCCAGAACTTTGCAGGAATCTGGTGATTGCAGACGGCGCTTTGTGCAATCTCACATTCATGGTGAGGAAACTGGAGGTCCATTCCACCACCGTGTATGTCAAATTCAGCACCCAGGTATTTGTTGCTCATGGCAGAACACTCGATATGCCATCCCGGGAAACCCTCTCCCCATGGGCTTTGCCAGCGCATGATGTGTTCTGGCGCGGCATGTTTCCACAAGGCAAAATCAGCCTTGTTCCGTTTCTCCTCCTGCGATTCCAGCTCACGGGTTGTTTCGAGTTGATCATCCAATACCCTGCCACTCAAGATGCCATACTGCATGCCTTTTGCACTGAAATCCCTGTGGTATTTTTCAACATCAAAATAGACTGAACCATTGGCTTCATAGGCATAGCCATCGGCCATGATGCGCTGGATCATGACAATCTGCTCAACAATATGTCCAGTTGCAGTGGGCTCAATGCTTGGCTCAACATTGTTGAACTCCCTCATCGCCCAATGGAAGAGATTGGTGTATTTCTGCACTAGCTCCATGGGCTCCATTTTTTCCAGGATAGCTTTTTTAGAGATCTTATCTTCACTCTCTCTCCCCTCTTCTTCAAAATGACCAGCGTCGGTGATGTTGCGCACATACCGTACCTGATAACCAAGATGGCGGAGGTATCGGTAAACAATATCAAAGGTGATGAATGGCCTTGCATGCCCGAGATGGCTTTCTCCGCTAACGGTTGGGCCGCATACATACATGCCAACCCGGCCAGGAATCAATGAACTGAATACTTCCTTTTGTCTGGTAAGTGAATTATAAAACTGCAATGAAGACATAAATAATATTGTAAGGGCAAAGATAAAGATTGAAAAGCAGAACGCTGGTCGAACCCAGCAGAAGCCTATTTTTTTCTGATGTCTGAGACCAGAAACGCGTGATCAGAGAGTCTTTTTCCTCCCTGGGTAAACTGCAAGGCTTCATATTGCTGGGGATGAAAAATATAATCAATCCTCAGGGTGGGCAAAAGCTGGAGGATGAAAGAGGATGAGCTTGTGAATGTTGCTCCCAAACCAGTGCCTTTTGCAAGAAATGCATCTTCCCTATTGCCACGCACTGCAGCATAAGTATAGGATCCTGGAACATCATTCAGGTCTCCCATCACAAATGTGGGGTATGGGGAAGCTGCCATCTCGTTAACAATAAAATCAGATTGGACGCCATGCCAATAGAAAGTATTGCGCATTTTTTTGATCAGCTGTTTGGACTGGATCACACTGCTGTCATTTTTTGCCTTGACATCATCAATCACCTTGTATTCCCTGGCACCGAATCCAAAAGATTGAAGATGGACCGCATAGATGCGCAAGGTGTCTACGCCATCGATAACATCAGCAAAAACAGTATTTTCGGCATTGCCATCTGGTGAAGCAGGGGTAAAAGGAACAACACCGCCCTCTGCAATGGGAAACCTTGAAAAGATAGCAATGCCGCTGTATTGGCTTGTACCAAAAATATCCTCCCCTGCAAATTGATGGTACTTGTATCCAAGTTCATGCTCGAGATAGTTCATGGGGTCTTTTTTACCCTTGCCGGGCATCGATACAAACTCCTGAAAGCAGATAACATCTGGCTGGTATTTTTTTACTTGGTCAAGGATCAGTTGCAGGTGCTTGTCCTGATCAGGCTTGAACATGCTCTCATCAAAAGGAACGAAATGACGGAGGTTCCAGCTCATGAATCGGATAGAACCAGGAACTTTTTTAATTGAAAAATCATCGCCTCCCTTAAAAGAAACATGTTTGGCAACGGCTGAAAAACCAGCCAACATCACCAGCAAGGGAAAGATAGTCAACTTGATGCGAACAAAAATCCAGAACAAAAAGAAGAGCAGCAACAGGACAAGAAAATAAGGAAAGAACAGGCCCAAAAAACCAGTGAACCACCAGGTCTTTGGATGCATGTACGGAGCAAAGCTGCATGCCAGGTACAACGCAGCAACAATGATGTTAAGAAGCATCATCGCACCAATAGAAACAGATTTAAAAAAATTACCCATTGGCGATTTAAAGGTCTTTCTTGCTGGCCTCTTTTAAAATCTTCTTCTCCTCTTCTGTCAGTTTATCATAGCCCTTCTGGTTGATCTTATCCAGAATGGCATCAATTCTGTCTTGTGTGATATTTGGCTTTTTAACAAACGGAACCTTAGTACCCTGGTTATAGAAAGAGGATTGCTTTGAGGAAAAGCCTTTGTTTTTTTGGGGGGTAAACCAGGAACCTACCCATGAAAAAAATGCGTTCATCCATTCTCCGGGATCATTTCCTTTCTGCAGCATAAGGACGTATCCAAAACCGGTCAGGCCTCCTGCAGCTACAGGCAATAACAATAAAGGATTGGAAAAAGCGGAGGAGAGGTTCAATAGCAAATAAATCACTGCAATGATCCACAGCGGAATGCCACCGCCAATCATGGGAAAAAAACGGTATTGTGGGGAAATGGTTGTTGCTGCCACGGCCAATCCAAGGATTCCTGACACAGCCCCACTGAAAAATATGGATTGTGTTGCCCCTGGATAAAAAATATTGGCAGCCCCTAAAAATGCAATGCCGGAGATGGTAGCACTGTAGATGTAAATGGGAATGATCTTGTCGTTTCCGATCAGGTCTTGGATAAGGTATCCAAAGGTCCAAAGCCAAATCAGGTTGCTGATCACCAGGATGACCTTGACTTCAGTGAACTGCATGGTAATCAAGGTCCATGGCCTTGTAATGAATTGCATGGGGTCTGCGGGCATCACAAACCAATGGTAAATATTGCGGTAAAATTGCTCTTCCGGAATCCTTGAAAAGACATAAATACTTTTCAGAAAATTCATCAGAATGAAAAATGTGATTTGCAGTACAATCAGCATCACCAAAGGGTTTGCTGTGTTGAACAGATTTGAACGGCCTGATCCCGTATTGTCCCTGTATCCCATGCCGCTTGTTTTTTTGGTCAATAAAAATCTCTCCTGTTCCGCTTGTTCCAGATCATCACAATGATGATTCCCACTGCGGCCCCACCCAAGTGTGCAAAATGCGCTATTCCTGTAGACTCGCTTGATATGCCCCCCAATACATCCAAGACACCAAGACCCAGCAATGCCCATTTGGCTTTGATGGGAAAAGGAATCGGAAGAATGATCATCTGGCTGTTAGGAAAGGTATAGGCAAAGGCTGCGAAAATACCCATCACTGCACCTGAGGCACCCAGTGTAGGAACATTTGTCAACATAAAAAGTTCAGCAGCGCCAATCTGACCCGCTTCAAACATGGTATTGTATTGAGAGATATCATAGGTCAATGCAATCGCCTGTGTAAGCCCTGCGCCAAAGCCACAGACCAGGTAAAAAGCCAGAAACTTCGCTGGTCCCCAAAGATTTTCCAGTGTAGACCCAAACATCCACAAGGCAAACATGTTGAAGAGGATGTGAAAGAAAGAATCGGAAGAATGCAGAAACATGTATGAAATGAACTGCCAGAAATGATAGTGCACAGAACTGAAATGATGCAGTGCAAAAAGGTCTTCAATAGACAAAAGGTCTTTGCCAACAGTGATTTGCGCGAGCCAAACCAAGGCATTGATGATGATGAGGTTTTTGATCACTACGGGAAGTACCTGAAACCTGCCCGGTCTGATTTCTGATTCCATATGTTGCTTGATATTACAAATTTAATAAACCTGGGGCATCTTGCCTCAGCTTCAACTGCACAACATTCTCAATATGATGGGTATGGGGAAACATGTCCACAGGCCTGATGGCTGTAACCTCATACTTCTCTGCCAACAATTGCAGGTCTCTTGCCTGTGTGGCTGGATTGCAGCTCACATACACCACCAATGGCGCTTCCATGGCCAGGATCTGCTGTACAAGCTTTTCATGCATGCCAGCCCTGGGAGGATCGGTGATGATCACATCAGGCCTGCCATGTGTTTCAAAGAAGGCATTGTTACAGATGTCTGCCACATCACCGGCATAAAAAAGGGTATTGTCAATGCCATTCATGGTAGCATTTTCATGTGCATCATCGATCGCTTCACTGATAACTTCCACCCCTATCACTTTAGCTGCCTTGTCGCTGACAAAGATGCCAATGCTTCCTGTGCCACAATAAAGGTCATATACAATTTCAGTTCCTTTCAGCTCAGCAAAATCTTTGGTGATCTGATACAACTGCTCTGCCTGCGTTGAATTGGTTTGGAAAAATGATTTGGGGCCCACCTTGAACTTCAATCCACCCAACTGCTCGATGGCAAATGCATTGCCATGGTAAAGGATGGGATGCTGGTCTCCCAAGCTATCATTGAATTTGCGGTTAATGGTATAATAGAGCGATGTAATGGAAGGGAATTCTTTTTTGATATATCCCATCATGTCTTCCCTTGCCTTTTCATCATCCTCTCCAAACACAAGGTTGACCATCAGGTCTCCGGCAGTGCAAAGCCTGACCAGCAGGTTCCTGAGCAATCCTGTATGGTTTCGTATATCATAAAAACTATATCCTTTTTCCAAGGCATGGGCCCTGATGCCATTGCGGATGGCATTGCTGGGGGCAGCCTGCAGAAAACATTCATCAATATCAATCACCTTGTCAAAAGAACCTGGCACATGAAAACCCAGGGCAGGGATGGAAGGAAGGCCGCGCGGCCCTTCCTCAGGCATATCCAGAGCGGCAATCTCCTCTTCGGTAAAATATTTCTTTGAGCTGAAAGTGAATTCAAGCTTGTTCCTGTAGTACTGCGTTTCTTTGGCACCTGCTATCGGCTGCATCTCCGGAATGTTAATCTTGCCAATCCGCTTCATTTGTTGTTCCACTTCCTGAAACTTGTACTCCAACTGCTTTTCATAGGGCAGCATCTGCCATTTGCATCCCCCGCAGACACCAAAATGTTTGCAAAAAGGGGTTGTTCGCTCTGAAGAATAGGATCTAAACCTGATGGCCTTACCCTCGGCCCAATCTTTTTTGTTTTTGCTGAGCCGAACATCCACAACATCTCCAGGCACAGCCCCTTCAATGAAAACCACTTTCCCCTCCAGTTTCGCAATGGACTTCCCGCCGGCGGCATACCCACTGACCTGCAAATGCTCCAATACCAATTTCTTCTTTCTCATGTTGCGGCTTGAACTGCAAATCTACAATTTAATATGCCTCCCCAAGCTGGCTCACCTTAGTTCTCCTTTTAACATTGTATTTCCCGGTTATTGAATATTTTTACCGAAACTTTCACAGATGCGCATTCTTCCGATCCTGTTGTTTTCTTTGCTGTTCAACTCATTTGCCCAGGCACAAAATGCCTATGAAATCAAGGCCAACATCAAGCCTTTCAACAAAGGATACCTATTCCTGGCCTACCATTTTGGCAGCAAACAATACCTGATTGATTCAGCCAAGCTTGATGCAAATGGTCAGGCCATCTTCTCCGGAGCAAAGAAACTGCAGGGTGGCGTTTACATGATTGTGTTCCCTGAAAAGAACGGATGGATTGAATGCATGCTCGACCAGCAACAAAAATTCAGTGTGTTTGCAGACACATCCAACATTGTGAAAGGATTGCGGTTTGAAGGTTCTCCAGACAATACCCTGTTTGCCGACTACCAGAAAAAATCATTTGACATCGGCACAGCAGTGGCTGCGCTGAGGAGCAGGGCTGGTGGGGCGGCAGAAGACCCTGCCACAAAAGCAGCACAGGCTCAAATCAAGCAATTGAGCCTTGACATGCAGAAATACCGCGATGAGCTGCAACAAAAAAACCCAAAGCACCTCTTGAGTTCGATTTTCAACCTGCTGAAAGATCCTGAGGTTCCGGCTGCAGCACAACATCCCGGAGGAAAATACGATAGCCTGTTTGCCTACAATTATTACAAGGACCATTATTGGGATGGCATCAGCCTGACAGATGATCGCCTGGTGAGAACCCCTGTTTTACAGGGCAGGTTCGACAAATATTATGATGAGATTCTTCCTCAGGCATCCGATTCATTGACCAGGTACGCAGACAAAATGTTGGCTGCGGCAAAGCCCAGTGAAGAGATGTTCAAATTTGTATTGTCCAGCCTTACAGACAAATACGTGAACCCCAAATTCATGGGCCAGGATGCTGTTTTTGTGCACCTGTTTGAAAAATATTACCTGAGTGGCCAGGCAGACAGCTGGATGAATGAAAAATACAAAAAGTTCATCTTCGACAGGGGATATTCGCTGATGTCCAATGTGATTGGCAAAAAAGCGGCTGAGCTTCCCATGGTAGATACCCTCGGAAAAAATTTCTCTTTGTCTGCCCTGCAGGCGCCTTTCACCGTAATCTGTTTCTGGGATCCTACCTGCGGACATTGCAAGGAAGAAGTACCAAGAGTCGATTCCATTTTCCAAGCCAAGTGGAAAAAAGAGGGTGTTAAGCTTGTTGGGGTGATGACAGATGGCGGAAAACAGAACTGGCTCAACTACATCAGGGAACACAAATTGAATGGCTGGCTCCATGTATACCAGACAGAAGAAACCAAAGACAAGATTTACAAAGCAGGTCAGCCCGGTTACAGGCAACTCTATGATGTATACCAGACCCCTATGATTTACCTGTTGGACAAGGACAAGAACATTGTTGCCAAAAAACTTACTTACCTGCAGGTAGATGACTTCATGGATTTCAAGAAAAAATCAGCAAAGACACCCTAACTGTTCATGAAAAAAGTTCTTTTTGCGCTGGCGGTTATCACAGCATCTTGCTTTCAGTTGAAAGCACAGGTACTCTTCACCTTTGGTGGCAAGCCCGTCAGCCAGCAAGAGTTCATGGCATCTTTCAACAAGAACAACACAGATACCAGCAACAGGTTGAAGGCTCTGGAAAACTACCGCGATCTCTACATCCGGTTCCGCCTGAAGGTACAGGCCGCCCATGACCTGAAGATGGACACGTTGCCTAATCAGAAAGCAGACCTCAAAGGATTTGAAGAGCAGATCCGGCCAGTGTATATGCTCGATCAACAAATGCTTGATACACTCGTGGCATCCGCCCATGAACATTCACTGAAAGAGGTATCTGTCAAACACCTTTTCATTGCATTCAACAACCTCAAGTTGAGCAACACTAAGGATAAAAACTACACCATTGAAGAAAAAGCGCTTGCCCGAAAAAAAGCGGCTTCAATCAAGGCAGCATTGTTAACCGGTGAAGATTTCGAAAAATTGATCATTGCCAATTCAGATGATCCGGAATTACCCAGAACAAGGGGATATCTTGGATACATCACGGCTTTCAGCCTGCCCCATGCATTTGAAAATGCCATTTATGCACTGAAAGAATGGGCTGTTTCAGATCCTATTGAAACTGCCAATGGCATTCATTTTTTCCAAAGGATGAACACAAGGGTCGCCCATGGTAAGACAACGATTGCCCAGGTCTTGATTGCCAAACCAGAAGACGCAACGAATGAAGAAATGAGGGAGAAAAAGTTACTGGCAGATTCGATCCATGCGCTTGCAACAGCAGGTGCATCCTTCGATTCGCTCGCCCTGCAATTTTCAAACGACATGAGCAGTGCCCAAAAAGGCGGCATCATCGAAGATATTCAGGTAGGAAAATTTGATCCTTTGTTTGAAGAGCTGGTCATGCGGTTAAAGAAAGATGGAGAAATTGCACCCGTCTTGTTGACTGATCTTGGTTTTCACATCATCAAAAGAATTTCAAACCAACCCATAGAACAGTCCCTTTCCAAAGCAGCACCTGTATTGAAAGAACTGATCCTGCAGGATGAGAGGAAATCAATTGCAGCTGAAGCTTTTATCAAAAAAAGCATTGGAAAACATGGACTGACAGCCACCATGACCAACAAGGAGGAATATATTGCCAAAAGGCTGGAACAGTTCAATCCTGCCTACGCAACACAGATAAAAGATTTTAAAGATGGAAACCTGCTCTTCGAGATCATGGACAAGAAAGTGTGGGGCAAGGCCTCCACAGACCTGCAAGGATTGAAAAAATTTCATGCAGGGAGGGCCACCCAATACACATGGAAGCAATCCGTTTTTGCCGTGATCATCACCGCACAAAACAAACAGACTGCCCTCGCCATCCGTGAAACGTTTGAGAAGGACAGGTCGGTTGAGCAGATCAAGAAAATGTACAGTGAGGTATCTTTTGTAGACAGTGGCCGGTATGAAGCTGGAGAACTGTTGGGCGTTGGTGCCGAAAATGCGAAAGCCGGATTCGTTACACCCATTTATACCAACCCTTCAGATGAATCTGCCAGCTTCATCATCGTAGTGAATGTTTTCAAAGACCCCAGCACCAAGACCTTCGAAGAAGCAAGGGGAACAGCCATCAACGACTACCAGCAATACTTGGAAGACGGTTGGATTGCATCACTAAAGAAAAAATATCCGGTGGTATTGAACAACCAAACCTGGAAAACTTTGGTAGCAGGCATGCACTAAAAAACCTGGCTCACTGCGTTGTAAACGATTTTGGGTTTGCCCAATGTATAATAATGCAACACAGGTACACCAGCTTTCTTCAATTCCTTTGACTGGTAAATCAACCACTCCTCTCCCACCTTTTCACAGGCCTCATCGGTAAGGCTGCTGTTCATGGCATTGACCAGGTCTTCAGGAAGCTCCACATTGAAAATCCTGGGTATCGCTGAGAGTTGCTTTTTGTTGGTCAGTGGCTTCAAGCCCGGCACGATGGGAACATTGATTCCGGCTGCCCTGCACCTGTCAACAAAATCAAAGTATTTTGCGTTATCAAAAAACATCTGTGTAACAATGTACTCCGCACCCGCATCCACCTTGGCTTTCAGGTGCCCAAGGTCTTCCTCCAGGCTGGTGGCCTCGAAATGCTTTTCAGGATATCCTGCAACACCCAGGCAGAAATTGGTCTTGAATCCATCCAGGATGTCCTCTTCCAAATACAATCCATTGTTAAGCCGATCTACTTGTTTTAATAGATCGATGGCATAGCTGTTTCCATTGGGTTCAGGAACAAATCCATTGTCTCCTTTGGCTGCATCTCCACGCAAAACCAACACATTATCAATCCCCAGAAAATTGAGGTC
>JAIPBY010000147.1 GCA_021738605.1 Chitinophagaceae bacterium
TGGAGTTCTTCCAGTATATTATAATCCAGTTTCAGGTGCTCCAGCTGGTGCTGGGCATAGAAACTCTCATCTACATTATGGCCCCAGTTCCTCTCACCTTCAAAGGTTTCCCTGTCTGCGATGATGCGCAAAAGGGTTGATTTTCCTTTTCCATTGGCCCCAATCAAGGCGATTTTGTCGCCCCTTTCTATTTCTGCATCTGCGCAGTCAACAATCTCAATGTTTCCAAATTTTTTGCTGAGGTTTTTTAATGAACATATGATTTTTCCGGGTGTTTTGTCAACACTGAAATTGATCCTGATATTGGGCCTTTCAATGGAGGCCTCTTCAACCCGGTCTATCTTATCAAGCCGTTTTTGCACACTTTGTGCCTGAGCCGCTTTTGAAGCTTTGGCCTTGAACCGTTCAATGAATCTTTCCTGTTGTCTGATGAAATCCTGCTGGTTTTCAAATGCCCTCTGCTGCATTTCCATCCGGATCAACTTCTCTTTTTCATAATATGAATAGTTGCCAGAATAGATGTTGAGCTTGCGTTGGTAGATCTCAACAATCTTGTTGACCATCCTGTCCAGAAAGAATTTATCATGGCTCACAATCACCACTGCTCCCTGGTAATGGATCAGGTATTTCTCCAGCCATTCGATGGATGGAAGGTCAAGGTGGTTGGTCGGTTCATCCATCATGAGCAGATCAGGCTTCATCAGGATCATCTTGGCCAGCAACACCCGCATTCTCCATCCTCCACTGAATTCTTTGTAAGGGCGGGAAAGATCCGATTGTTTGAATCCCAGTCCATGCAATACATCTTCTGTCTTATGCTCTATGTTGTAGCCATCAAGCACATCCATTTCATGCAACAGATCGGTAAATCGGATGAGTTTTTTCTCATCCTCCGATTGTTCCAATTCTATGGTAAGCTGATCAATTTCTTTTTGGATTTCCATGATTCTTTCAAAAGCGCCCATGGCTACCTGCAGAATGCTTTCCTCGGTGTCAAAACTTAGGAGGTCCTGGTGTAAGTATCCGATGCTCGTGGTGCGGCTTCTTTCCAAGGTTCCTGCGCTGGGAAGGTATTCTCCTGCCAGGAGTTTGAGAAGGGTTGATTTACCCGTTCCATTGTAGCCAATCAATCCAATCCTCTCACCCGGATGGATGTGCCAAGTGGCTTCCTCTACGATTGCTCTCGCTCCAAATTCAAATGTTAGGTCCTGAAATCCTGCCAGCATATGATTAATTATTGCGCCGCAAAGTTACTATAATATCTTTGTCTTGAACTTTCATTCCTGTCTGATGTTAATGATATTTGTGAGAAAACTTTACCTGATTATTTTCCTGCTCTCGAATGCTTTTTTGCTCAACGCCCAAACCCGCTTTACACTGAGTGGCTACGTTCGAGATTCTCTTAGCCGTGAAACATTGATTGGCGCTACTGTTCAGGCCAAAGAAACCAGTCGTGCGGTTGGCACCAATCAGTATGGGTTTTACTCGTTGACCCTTCCTGAAGGGGAGTATACCCTGATTGTTTCTTTTGTTGGGTATTTTCCGTTTGAAAAGAAAATCAGCCTGCATGCTGACCTCGAGCTCAACCTGCCTGTTTTATCTAAATCAAGCCTCTCCCAGGAAATCATCATCTCTTCCCGAAGAAAGGATGCGAATGTAACCAATGCACAAATGGGGCAAATAGACCTCAGTATGAACCGGATGCGCTCGGTACCTGTGATATTCGGCGAACTTGATCCTCTCAAAACCCTGCAATTGTTCCCTGGTGTAACCAATGCAGGTGAGGGAAACAGCGGTTTGTATGTTAGGGGAGGAGGGCCTGACCAGAACCTGATCCTCTTGGACGATGCTGTGGTGTACAATACTGGCCATTTGTTTGGCTTTTTCTCCATATTCAATGGTGATGCCATTAAAAATACTACCCTGATCAAAGGGGGGATGCCAGCCCAATACGGAGGTCGATTGTCTTCCGTTTTGGATATCTCCATGAAAGATGGCAACATGAACAAGTTTCAGTCTGAAGGAGGAATCGGATCGATCTCATCCAGGCTATCGATTCAGGGCCCCATCAAAAAAGACAAGGCATCATTTATCATCTCCGGAAGGCGGACATATATTGATGCACTGATCAAGCCATTCATCAAAAAAAGCAGTCAGTTTTACGGATCAGGATATTATTTCTATGACTTTAATGCCAAATTCAACTACCGGTTTTCCAACAAAGACCGGCTCTATATCAGTGGGTATTTTGGCAGGGATGTTTTTGATTTCGTAAACAGGCAGCGCCAGTTCAATGTGGGTATTCCCTGGGGTAACTCAACCGTTACGGCAAGATGGAACCATGTATTCAACAAGAAACTGTTCATGAACACAACGGTCGTATACAACGATTATAATTTTGCCTTGAATGCCTTGCAAAATAATTTTGACTTTACCCTCAGCAGTGGGATAAGGGATGTCAACATCAAAACAGACCTGGATTATTATTTGTCTCCAGAGCACAAGCTGAAGTATGGTCTACAATATACTTTTCACCGTTTTTCACCCTCTGTCGTATCTGGCAGGCAAGATTCTGTCAACTTCAATCCCAACAATGCCCAATTAAAATATGCCAGAGAAACAAGTGCCTATGTGCAGGATGATTGGGAGGTAAATGACCGATTGAAGTTGAGTTATGGCCTTCGCTGGAGTGGTTTTCAGCAGGTTGGCCCTTTCAAGTCTTTCAAGCGGGATCCCAATGGAAACAAACTCGACAGCGCCGTTTTTGACCGCGGAGAACAGGTGAAATTTTATGCAGGATTCGAGCCCCGTACAACCCTGCGCTATACCTTAAATGACCAAACATCCATCAAGGCATCAGTCAGCAGGAACCGCCAGTACATTCATCTTGTCAGCAACTCCGGTACCACACTTCCAACCGATGTTTGGGTGCCGAGTACCCTTCTTGTAAAGCCCCAGTTGTCCTGGCAATATGCAGCAGGATTCTTCAAGAATTTCAAGGACAATGCCTATGAAACTTCGGTAGAACTGTACTATAAATCAATGCAGAACCAGATTGAGTACAGAGAGGGGTATACACCTTCCATCAAAGATCCCGAAGAGGAATTTGTTTTTGGGAAGGGTTGGAGCTATGGTGCAGAGTTCTTCATCAACAAAACAAAAGGAAAGTTTACTGGATGGATAGGCTACACACTGGCATGGTCCTGGCGCAAGTTTCCGGGTTTGAATGATGGAAACAAGTATCCTGCCAAGTTTGACCGACGCAATGATCTTTCTGTTGTTGGGATCTATGAATTGAATCCCAAGTGGAAGTTTTCTGCAGTGTTTGTTTACGCTACAGGCAATGCTACATCACTCCCAGAAAAATTTTACCTTGTCGAAGGTGTACTTACCCAGCAGTACAGCAAGATCAACCAATACCGTTTGGCGCCTTACCACCGCCTTGATCTTTCCGCCACTTATGTGCCTGTACCCAAAAAAGAACGGAAAGTAAAAGGAAGCTGGGTCTTCAGCTTATACAATTCTTACAACAGAAAAAACCCTTATTTCCTTTACTTTGACCAGACCGGCAGTGCTTTTGCAGGAACCTTGCAAGTCCAAGCCAAACAGGTTTCACTATTTCCTGCCATCCCGTCGGTTACCTATAATTTCAAATTCTAAATTATCGTTTGACTTTCAAGCGAATCGAACCACTGGTTTGTTGAGTTGATGTGATGTTGATCTCGTATCGGTTGGTCGAGGTCGTTACAACCATAAGTGCCGTATTGGGGGGAATAGTGCCCATGCTTTCAGCAAACATCACAATATCATAAACGTCTTCCTTATCATTCACATCAATATTGATGGTGATGGGTTTGGCTGTCAACATTTTTGCTGGTATCAACAGTATGCCGTTCATGAAGATTGATACGGTGTCCCCATCAACCTGCCCATTGTCATATATTTCAATTTTTATGGATGGACCTGTAACATCAATTGTTTTGATGACCTGTGCACTCCTTTGGGTCAGTTTTTCTTTGGTGTTTTCAGACAGATTCTTGGCCTTTCCTCCCTCCATGGGCATGACAGGTTTGGGCTCAGCTTTTTTGTCAGCAGATTTTTCTGTAACCGATTGTTGGTTGCCTTTGGGCACTGTATTGTTTTTTTCTTCAGCAGGCTTATGGGCAGGAGTTATTGGTTTTTGCTCTGGTGTAACCAAGTTATTTTGCTGCGAGACAATGTTTTCTGTTTTTTTTGCTGCGATTTTGGGATCTTGTTTTGCAGTTGGTGGAGAGATGATCAACAATTTTCTTTCCAGTGATGTATTGCCTTTGCCGCAATCACTGCCTTTTTCTACTGGTTTCCATTTGCCCAAAAGGATTTCCTTGTCGGCTTGTTTTAAATAAGTCAGTTCATGCGATTGGAGGCAATTTTTGAAATCAGACGGTGTATTTTTTTTTACTGTTTCAACCTCATTGACAGAGAGTGATTTGCTTCCCTTGTCAAAACTTCCTTTTAGTCTGCAAATCACAAAATAGCGTTTGCCGGACATGGAAAAATAAGTGTAAGAATAGCCACTTACCTGTGTTCCATTTACCTCAATTTCCAGCACATAATCGGTGGTTGCCCCAGAAGGGTCATCTGCAGATGTGAATCCGCCAATCCATTGGCCACTCATTTTTTGGGCTGCTGCCTGCTGAAAACCCAATATCAAAAATGAAAATACAAAAAGGGTAAATGCTATTGAAGCAGCTCCTATTTCAGGGAAAAACGAATGCTTTTTCATCTTATTGGTACACAATTCTATTTTTTTAATCACAACAACGCAAATTATTGTGAATTCAAGAGGGGCTTACCCAATACTTCGTTAAATTTGCCGTTAATTAAGCATTCACATTCAACAGCATACATAAAATGGTCAATATTCAATTTCCGGATGGTGCAGTAAGAAGTTTCGAGCTTGGAATAACTCCCATGGCCGTAGCAAAGGGTATTTCAGAGGGGTTGGCGAAAAAAGTAATTGCTGCTTCTATTGATGGTGTGATAAGTGATGCTTCAACTCCCATCAACAAGGATGCTGCATTGAAACTCATTACCTGGGACGATGCCGACGGAAAATCAACTTTTTGGCATTCTACTGCTCATTTGTTGGCTGAGGCAGTTGAAGCTACTTTTCCCGGAGTTAAATTTTGGGTTGGTCCTGCCATTGACAGGGGATTTTATTATGACATGGACCTTGGAGGCAAAACAATTTCTGAAGAGGAATTGTCCAATCTTGAAAAAAAGATGGGCGAATTGGCCAAGCAAAACAATATTTTCATCCGCAAGCAGATTTCCAAAGATGATGCCATTGCCTATTTTACTGAAAAAGGGGATGAATACAAATTGGATCTGCTGCAGGGCCTCACAGATGGCGAAATCACCTTTTACACACAAGGCGCATTTACTGATCTCTGCCGTGGGCCACATATCCCGCATACTGGGCTGATCAAAGCCATCAAATTAACTTCCATTGCTGGAGCTTATTGGAAGGGCGATGAAAAGAACAAGCAACTGACACGTGTCTATGGTGTGAGTTTTCCGAACCAGAAAGAGCTTGATGAGCATATCCTGATGCTGGAAGAGGCCAAGAAAAGAGACCACCGGAAGCTTGGCAAAGAGTTGGGGATTTTCACCTTTGATGACAACGTAGGACCAGGTCTTCCCTTGTGGATGCCCAATGGCACTGTCATTATTGAAGAGCTGGAGCGACTGGCAAAGGAAACTGAAACCGCTGCTGGATACAAGCGTGTGGTTACTCCACATATTGCAAAGGAAAGCCTGTACATTACCAGTGGACACCTTCCTTATTACCAGGAGAGCATGTATCCACCCATGGAACTTGAAGGAGTCAAATACTACCTCAAGGCCATGAACTGCCCTCACCACCACAAGATATTCTCTGCAGAAAACAGGAGCTATAGGGAACTTCCACTCCGTCTTGCAGAATATGGTACTTGTTACCGCTATGAACAAAGTGGAGAGTTGTTTGGTCTCATGAGAGTGAGGTGTTTGCACATGAATGATGCCCATATCTATTGTTCAAAAGAGGATTTTGCCAATGAATTCAGGGCTGTCAATGACATGTACATCAAATATTTCAACATATTTGG
>JAIPBY010000148.1 GCA_021738605.1 Chitinophagaceae bacterium
AGGTGAGAACAAACGGATCAACGGATTCTCAGGATTGAACTTGCTGTCGAAAGGAAGCACCCATACCCACTCACGGTCAAATCCACTGCTTCCAAAAGGCTGTTCAAACATAATCCTCCATTGTGTATTCTGGATCAGTGTTGAGGCATCACCCGCACGAGAATAGGAAATATAATGGTCTACATCGCCATTGCTGTCCCAACCCACTTTATAAAGGCTGTAATACTGTCCACCAGCGACACCCTGTGTTCCGGTTTCCATGACTTCGCGGTAATTTACAGCAGCACTCTGATAGTTTCCTTTCCAAAGGTAGAGGTCTCCGAGAATAACTTTTTTGTTCACAAAGAATTTCTGGGTCTGGTATCCGTCAACCGTGATGTTGAGGTTGCTTCCTGCAGGATAAAGA
Source organism: Chitinophagaceae bacterium (assembly GCA_021738605.1). Classification (GTDB taxonomy): domain Bacteria; phylum Bacteroidota; class Bacteroidia; order Chitinophagales; family Chitinophagaceae; genus Pollutibacter. The sequence goes on from JAIPBY010000148.1 coordinate 407, forward strand.
TCTTTGTAAGGAAGTTTTTCTGTGAAGTTGATCAGTGAATCCAAAAGGGCATCAAATCCAATGATGGGATAAGTATCAGGATTTTTTACATCATCCACATTTTTGATACTGCTCGTCACATAAGGAATCCTTCCAAAATGTATACCCAATTGCAGGTAAACGAAGGAGCGCAGGGCACCAATATCTGAATACCGTTGGTTGAACTCCAATTCAGTCATCTTGTTTTCAGCCTTCATTTTTTTGAAGTTCTCCAACACATCATTGCAATTGAGGATCAATTCATAAAAGGGCTTGGGGCTTGCATAAGGATTGTCCAGACCTACAGCATGCGTACTGATTTGGCGCAGGTTTTCGTCTGCATTTTGGGTGCAATCCAACAAATCCGCCCTGAGCTCATTCAGGATGATGTAGCGGTCTGCCAAACCCATGAACTTACCATAGATTCCCAGGACTGCCGCATCAGCATCGTACACGTTTTGGTACATCTGGCTTTGGTCCAAGGTGTCCTTGGGTTTGATGTCAAAAACCTTTTGGCATCCAGTCGAAAAAACAACAGCCACCAAGAGCAGCAGTGCTGTTTGAATTCTACATATTTTCATGATATCGCTTTTCCTTTTCATATTATTATTTTTTCCAAGCCTCATTTCACAGCATCAAAGTCCAATCCTGATACCCATGGTAACAGACCTGAACAAGGGATCCAATCCAGTATCAATACCCTGAGAAAAACCAGCGTTTCCGGCACTGAATTCAGGATCATATCCCATGTATTTTGTGAAGGTCAGCAGGTTGTTTCCTGTAAGGTATACAGAGGCGTTTTTCACAAATTTTTCCCTGAAAGCAAGATCATAGGAAACAGTCAGGTTGCGTAGCCTCAGATAGGAACCGTCTTCAATCCATCTGTCGCTGAACCTGTTGTTTCCGCGTGGATCACCAAAAGAAGCCTTGGGCATATTGGTAACCTGCCCCTCAGTGCGCCATCTGCTCACCACACTATTGAGTTGATTCTCCGTTCCGCTGGCAGATTCGAGATAGTATCTCAATTGATTGAAGATTTCATTTCCTTGAGAGAACGTAAACAATGCATCAATGGTAAACCTTCCCACTGAGAGTTTGCTTGAAAAACTACCATGGAAACGTGGAGCAGCAGATCCAAGCTGTTGCATATCTTTTTCGTCAATGATCCTGTCGCCGTTGAGGTCAACAAACTGGACATCCCCGGCCTGGAAACTGGAATAGGAGCCATCCGCATTTTTTGTTTTCAGACCTGATGCGACCGCTTGGGTAGAGCTGGCAAAAACACCGTTGGTTTTGTATCCAAAGAAAATATTGGCAGAAGCACCATTTTGAGTGATGATGGTGGCTCCATGGGTATTGGTCAGGAACTGATCATTGGGGACACTCAAAATTTTATTCTGGTTTGTAGCATAAGTGAAGCCAAGATCCCACTTCAGCGCGGACCGGTTGATGGCCCTCATGTTGACCATGGCTTCGAAACCACTGTTCTTCATCGCCCCGCCATTCGTCAATACGTTGTCAAATCCTGAACCACTCAATACCTTTTCATACAACAGCATGTCGGTTGTCTTGGAGGAATAGAGATCAAGGCTCATGGCCAGCCTGTCATTCCAGAAAGCTACGTCCACACCAACATTGGCCTTGGTGCTGGTTTCCCATTGAATGGCTGGATTGGGAACCCCTGAGCGAACCAATCCCTGCATGCCAAGAAAGTTCTGAGAAGTATAGGTTTGTCTTGCAGTATAATTTCCAATGTCATCATTGCCGGAACGGCTCAACGTGGCACGCAATTTAAAGAGGTCTATGCTAGCTGCATTGCCGAAGGCAGATCCAGAAGAGATGATCCATGCTGCACCCAATGAAGGCATGAACGCATACCTGATACCACTGATGCCCAGCCCGGCTTTTGCATCGGGACCGAACCTGGAAGATCCATCCATCGCTGCGCTGAAGGTCAGGAATACCCTTTCCTTGAATCCATACTCTGTACTGAAATAGCTGTTCATCCAATTCCATTCATTGATGCCACCACCAGTCTGCCTGAGCGCACCCACGCCATTTTGAACACTGATCAGTTCATCTGTAGCAGAATTATAACCAAGTGTATAATCCTGTTCAGCAGCATTCTGCTGATAGCGGAGACCAATGCGAGAAGCTACATGATGATCATTGTTGATGGTCTTGTTGTATTCCAGTTTGGCATCAAAATAAGTAGAGAATAAACGCCTCACCTGAGTGCCCAGCCTGCTGTCGGCAATGGCATTGCTCAGGGTATCATCAGCTACACCTTTTCGCGGTAAAAAAATATTCTCCCGGTTTTTATCATAAAAAACACCAATCATGGCTGATGCTTTCAAAGATTTGGCAAGATCATAATTGAACGTATAGGAACCGGCAAACCGATAGTTCTTTGAAGTACCCTGTGCTTTTTCAATCAATACAGATGGATTGCTGACCCCAAAAATATCTGTATCACCCAGGTTGGGTGAAAAGATTCCTTTTTCATTCACCTCATTGGCAATCAGCAACGGAGATTTGGTCAGGGCTACAAAAAGTGGTGATGTCTTTGCATCAATTCCTTGTGACCTCAGGTTTTGCTCATTGTAAGTGAATGCGAGGTTGGCTTGACCGGTCAGTCGCTTTGAAAAGTTGAAAGCCGCATTGAACCTGGTATTGTACTTGGTGAGGTTATTGCTCTTGAGCACTCCCTCCATGTTGGTGAAACCGATGCTAAGGGCATATGTGGCGATATTGTCGCCACCTGTCACTTTGAGGAAATAGTTTTTGTTGATGCTGTTCCTCAAGACCTTGTCCTGCCAGTTTGTATTGTTGTGGTACTTATAATACTCGCTGTTGGTCAAAGAATCGTCTCTCATGTATGGCATGGCAGCAATGGAGGCAATGCCCATGCCCTTGCTTTGCAGGATTTCTCCGAGGTATACCCGGTAATCGGAAGCATTCATCATGGGAAGCTGATCAGGCATTTGGTTGTAAGAACCATATACGCCAAAGTCAATGCTGGTGGCCTGGCGTTTGGCCCTGCCCGTAGTGATGATGATGGCACCGTTTGCTCCTTTTGCGCCATATTCCGAACTCGCATCCTTGATGACTGAAACGTTGTCGATGTCTTGTGAATTGATCAGGGAAAGTGGATTGGTATAGTTGCCACCCATCAAACTGTTGCCATAATCGGCAGGATCAAAAAGCATTCCATCCACAATCACCAAAGGCATATTGGTACCATGTAAAGAATTTTGTCCACGCAGCATCAGGTTGGCTCCCTTTGAGGTTGCACCCGATCTCCTTATGGATTGAAGTCCTGCGACCTGACCCTGTAACAGATCGTCAATGGACTCAAATGGTCTGCTCCAATTGCCATTGACACTCACGGCAGCAATAGAAGCAGTGTTGTTGCGCAAAGGAGTACTGCCATGTTGCAACAATGCATTTTGCTGGAATGATTTTCCTGTTTCGCTGATCATTGCAATGGATAGATCTGCTCTGCCCTTCAATGCAACCTGCCTTGGCTCGAAGCCCTCCGCTTTCAAATGAAGCTCAACATCCAGGCTTGGAACATTGATGGAGAACATACCTTTTTCATCAGTAAGGTCTGCGGCTATTTCGCCATAGCTGACCCTGATTCCAGCCAAGGGTTTGCCAGTTGAATGGTCTGTAACCATCCCCTTCACTGTAATCTTTTGTGCAGCAACCTTACCGGGCTTCTGTTTCACCGTTTGCTTTTGTTGGGCAAGCCCAGCTTCACCCATCAACACGAAAAGCAAAAGAACAGATGCCTTGCTGAAATATTTCAAATTTGAATGTATCATTACCAAGATCTTTTTTAATCGCTATTATAAACTCGGCACAAGTTTGATATAATCACAAACAAGTGGATTGGCAGCATTGGCCGTGCTATTGGCAGCTGTCAAATAAAATGAAAGGACTGGAGAATACTTGGTCATAGTAAACTCGCCAAGGTATACCTCGCCTTTTGCGTTAGCCACCACATTTACATATGGCAAGAGCGTAGCGGTGGGAGAACCCACTCCAAGTTTTTGGGTAAATGTTGCTGTCTGAAAATCATTTACAGCCACCCAATAAGCCTTGTATTTAATGGCGGGGATTTCAGCCTGGTCATACCGAAGATTGAACATGGCAACACCATGGTTGAGTACCAGGACATCCGAGTAAAATTTTTTGCTCAGGTCATTGTAACGGTCTCTGAAATATGTCACAGAACGCCTGTCAACGCTAGATCCTGCATATTTTTCCGCTTCAATTACCCTTGTGGTAAACCTCAATGCAGGGGCAACAGGCAGTGCACTCATTACATAAACATATCCATTGCTGGTTTTGATGGTTGAAACGATGGCATTTTTATTGATGGGAAGCTTTGCGCCGAATTTTGATACCACCGTATCAGGCAGCCCTGAAGGAGTATAGAGCGTGTCAACTGCAAAATCACGAACAATGTTCCAAGCTGTGGCAAATGTGGTACTGTCAACGGTTCCAGTGGGGAAATATTTTCTATACGCTGCTTGCTCAGCATCCCAACCTGCATCTGCCAAAATGAATGCAGTGAAATGTTTGGATTCATTCCGGAGGTCATGAACATTTCTCAGGAACATATTGGCAAATACGGAGTCAGTTCCCTTCTGATATATAGGATCACCTGTGGTTGGATTGATTCCGACAATTGTTGCGTTGGTTGGATCAAAAATATTCCTAAAAAGAGACTGTAAAAAAGTACGCTGTTTTAAAGGAGCAGATGCATTGGTTGCAATGAATTCCCAACAGTTCTCCAGTGCATTGACTGACATGTTGATGGTATGCAAGATACCATTGCTGGCATACTGATTGGATTGACTGGCTACCGCAGATTCAATTGAAAAAGGGGCGATGCTGTTGAACTTTCCATTCAACATCATGATCCTTTTTTTCGGAGTACTTGACGTATAACTGACAAGTTCCTCAGTGATATGGTTGGCAATGAACTGCTTGAGTTTTACTGGATTTCCCTTGATGGATGCATCCAACAGAATGAGTGACTCATTGGAAGGTGCAAAAACAGTGTAGGATTTAGAGGAAATCAATTCCTTGTCCAGCCCGGTTTCAACAAGATACTTGGCAAAACTGGTCAATGATTGGTTCTGGGAAATCACCTCAAAAAGATTTTTCTGAAGCATTGGATCACCCACTGTATTGTGGTCCTCCGTCATCTTTTTGCAACCCAACGACATCAGGACCATTGCCCCCAATAATGCCCCAAGCTGGAGTTTACGTTTGTATTTCATGCTATTCATTTGTTCTTTTACTTTTTTTAAATGAGGCTTATTGGAACAACAAAGAACCATCGGGCTTAAACCTTGGAAGAATCTGATTTTGATCAATCGGAATGAATTGTATCATATCAAGATTGTTGTTGTTCTGTGTTCCGTTCAGCGGTGTGATCCGAATGATTTGCTGCTGAGTCGTCAAAAAGTCAATTACCCCCACTTGCTTTGCCGCAAATACATTGGCAACATTCTCTGTGTACCTTTTCCATCCGATAGCCTCCAATTCAGCGTCAGTACCAGCAGGACGGTTCTCGGTAAAATTCATGGTTCGTTGCATCAACTT
>JAIPBY010000149.1 GCA_021738605.1 Chitinophagaceae bacterium
CCATTGACACTGCAACCAAATACGGAGCAGCATTGTTCAATAACTACCAGACATTGTTTACTTCTGCTTCCAGAAGCGCTTCCGAGATCATTTGGTTTGTATTCCAAAACTGCGGTTGCTCATTGGATACCTATGAGGGAATGCCATCCCTGGCTTACGGTGGCACCAATCCAACATTGAACCACATTGATAAATATGAGATGAAGACGACGGGAAAGGCTATCTATGATGCAGGTTCAGGATATGATCCCAACAATCCATACCTCAACAGGGATCCCCGTTTGGGCCTTTCAGTCATTCAGGCTGGGGAGCTTTTCAGAGGATTTAATTATGCGCCATGGTGGGGCCCCGGTGGTGCTGACAGCAGGTCTACTTACAGCAACAAGCAATCCGATGGAAGCTGGACAGGCATGGTGTTCAAAAAATTCATGGATCCAGGCGCTGCAGCCAACAGGAACTGGCCTTTGATCAGGTTGGCAGAACTTTATCTCAACTATGCCGAAGCATTGACTGAAGCAAATACAACAACACAGGCTGCAGCATTTGCCGCCGTCAATACAGTAAGGGCGCGCGTTGGTGTAGCAATGCCTGCCATTGCCAGCACCATCAGCAAAGATTCTCTTGTGAAGCGCATCAGAAATGAGCGTGATGTTGAACTGGCTTTTGAAGAACACAGAAATTTTGATGCGCGCAGGTGGAGAACAGCAGCAAAAGATTTTTCCGGGAACATGTGGGGATTCAGGGTACTCTATGATGATGCCACCAAGAAGTACTCTTTTCCACGCTATGCATTCCAGGTAAGAAAGTACTTGCCACACTGGGATCTCTATCCAATCCCACAATCTGAGATTGACAAGAGCAAAGGAAAACTGGTTCAAAATCCTGGATACTAATCCATAAAAAAGTAATTGAAAATTTTATGAATACTAAATTCAAACTCTTTCTGCTGGTCATGCTGACATCATCTGTTGCAGCATTTTCGCAAAAAGAAAACAAAACTACTGCCGGAGGACTTGTGACGGATATGTTCGGCAAGCAATTGAAAAGTGCAAACATCAAGTCTAAGTTTCTGAACAAGGACATTACAACGAATCGGTTTGGAACATTCAGCCTTGATGGCATCACCAATGGTGATACACTTCTTGTAACTGCCTTAGGGTATGAAACACAAGAGTACATCGTGAAAGACAGGAATAAAATACAGGTTAAGCTCTCTACTGTAAATGAGTGGAACAAGAATGTCAACATGATGTTTTATTCTAAAAAGAAATTGTTGATGACAGGATCTGTTGCAACAATTGGAGAGGAAGACCTTCTAAAAAATCCATTCATCAACCTGAGGAATACAGTAGCGGGTAAACTTTCTGGTTTGTTCGTTTCACAGAGTGATGCTGAACCAGGATTTGAAGATCCTACCTTGTTGATCAGGGGTACTTCCTCCTTCAGTGATGCAGGTGGTATCAATACCCTTGTTGATGGATATGAAAGAAATTTTGCTGAATTGGAGCCCGCTGAAATAGCCACACTCAATGTTTTGAAAGATCCTATCTCCAATGCTCTATATGGCAACAGGGGAGGAAGAAAAAGCATCTATGTGACAACCAAAAGAGGGGTTGCGAACCAAAACAATATTTCGGTATTGGTACAAAATGGTTTCCAATCACCCATCTTCATGCCCAAGTCTTTAAAGGCCTATGACTATGCCATGTTGCACATGGAAGCATCTGCCAATGACGGTGTTCCTCAATTGTATACCCAAGCCCATCTCGATGGGTATAAAAGTGGCAGCGATCCATACAAGTATCCTGATGTAGATTGGTATGGTGCAGTGCTCAACAAGACTGCTATGCAACAGCGCATCAACCTTACCGCTTCAGGTGGTAGCAATACTGCCAGGTATTTTATCATGCTCGGAACAACCAACCAGGAAGGACTTTTTAAGTATGGCAATTCAAATCCAAATTACAGGCTTGGCCAGAGCTATCACCGCTATAATTTCAGGTCCAACATTGATGTTGACATTGATAAGAACACATTGGTGCAGCTGGATGTGAATGTAAGGCTTGAGCGTCGCGTCCAACCCCATACAGACTTCAGTACTACAACCCTTTGGAGAAATATCTCAGCCTACCCTCCAGGACTTTTTCCCATCAACAATCCTGACGGAAGCTATGGCGGAACCAATGCTTTTCAACGCAATCCGGTAGGGTATTTGAAAAGCACTGGTTACCAGCACCAGGATCATCGCTTTGCTGAGAGCAATGCCAGGGTGTTCAGAAAGCTGGATTTTATAGCAAAGGGGCTTAGGGCAAATGTAGGATTCGCATTCAATACCTTCGTCAGGCCTGCATTGGCACAAAAGGCAGATTATGCTGTATTTACTTACAATGGACCAAGCCTTCCTTTGACCAAGTACGGCAATGATTTGGTTTTGCAGCCTGCTGTGACCAGTTCAACACTCAGACACAGCTATGTTTTTGAAGGTGGAATTGATTATGACAAGACCATTGCAAAGAATCATACCATCAATCTTAGAACCAAGGCCTACTTTGTTCGGCAGAAAGAACCAGGAACAGATCTTCCTTTTTCAAGAAGAAATCTTTCTGCTGTAGTGTCATATAATTATAAGGAGAAATACATACTTGATGTTGCCACCTCTTACAGCGGAAGCGACAATTTCGCAGAAGGGAATAAGAACGGGTTATTCCCATCCGCAGGTGCATCATGGATCCTCTCCAAGGAAAAATTACTTGCCCGCGCCAAGTGGATTGATCTTCTCAAAATTCGTGGCTCATATGGTGAAATGGGCAGTGATTATTTCGCCGGCCTCAGGTTTCCATATGAAAATGGTAAAGTTGTATCTGGGGGAACCCCTGCCTTTGGGGTAACGCCAACAACAGTTTCTGGCTTATCCGAAGGTACCTTGGGTAATGTTGAAGCCTCTTGGATGATCTACAAACAAACCAATATTGGTATTGATTTCTCTTTCTTCAAGGAAGTCGTTTCCGGTTCAGTAGATGTTTTCAATGAGGAGGTTACCGGCACACCAGTCAAGCGTATCGATATCAGCAGCATCATCGGTATTGCCGTGCCATTCACCAATGTAGGGATCAGCAACAACAGGGGCGCCGATGTGGTATTGAAGTTGCAAAAGCCATACAGCAAGAACTGGAGTGCATATATCAAAACAATGGCAACTTTTACAAAGAACAAAATTGTTTATCAAGCTGAAGCCATCAAGGACAATCCTTGGGAAGTCAGGACTGGATTGCCCATTGGCCAACCCTTCGGATTGGTTGCAGCAGGATTTTTCAAGGATGCGGCTGAAATTGCTGCCAGTGCAAAATCTTCTTACGAAGCCAATTTGAAACCTGGTGATGTGAAATACGTTGACCAAAACAAAGATGGTCTGATTGATTTTCATGATGATGTTCCCATTGGTAAACCATTCAACCCAGAAGTATTTTATTCTGCAGAACTTGGTTTCAAGTACAAGAATTTTGAAATCAATGCACTATTCACCGGTTCAGAGAGCAGGAGCCTTTTCCTTCACAACTACGAAGTGTTCAGGTCATTTTTGCCGTCTTCTGCAAGGCCAACCGATTATATCCTCAACAACCGTTGGACACCTGCTACAGCTGCCACTGCAACCATGCCACGCCTTACCACAGTTGCCAACAGCCACAATTACCGCAACTCCACTTTATGGTTGACAAATGGAAACTTTGTCCGCTTGAAGAGCTTGGAAATTGCCTACAACCTCAGCAACAATGCCCTGAAAAAGCTGGGCATGAAAACTGGTACCATCTTTGTCAATGGATGTAACCTTGCCACATGGAGCGTGGTTCCTGAAGTTGACCCTGAAGGGCCATCTGCAGGTATCCAGAATGATTACCCCATGTTGAAAGTGGTGAATGTTGGGTTCAAACTGAATCTCTAAGACAATAACAAACAAGACATCAAAAGAAATATCTAAAAGAGTATTCGATGCAAAAAATCAACTTTAAACAAACACTTCTGCTGGCTGCTTCAATCGCCATGTTGATGTTGTCCTCCTGCGAAAAGCCTTTTCTTGAAAAGCCCCTGGATGACTATGTTCCCTTGGGTGAATCATTTGAAGACATCAGGAATGCCAGGAACTGGATCAACAATATTTACAGTGACCGTGTCAATGAATATACCTTGTTGGGTAATGCAGGATTTTCTGCAGGCAGTGACGAGGCCATCCATGGCAGTACAACCAATACCAGTCGTGTGTTTTACAATGGTTCTTGGAATTCACTGAATACGCCCTACGACATCTGGGTCAAGAGCTTCACTACAGTGAGGAAGATCAATGTGTTTTTTGAGAACATCAAAAATGTGGTAGTTATTCAGAATGAAGACACCATCAAACTTTCAGACGATGGATATGCCAATGCATATTATCTGTTGGAGCGCTTGAAGGGAGAGGCGTTTTTCCTTAGGGCATACAACTACCTCGAAATGTTCAAGTACTATGGTGCTGTTCCTATTGTCACCAGGTCTTATGGCGCAACTGAAGATTTCAATCTTCCGAGAAATACAGTTGATGAAGTGGTTGCTTTTATAAAAAAGGACCTGGATTCTGCGATGAAATATCTGCCAGAAAACTACGCCAATTTCTATGGCCAGAGTTATGCGAACTGGCAGGGGCGTGCAGTTAAGGCCACATGTTTGGCATACAAAGCAAAGGCACAATTGCTCTATGCCAGCCCTCTTCACAATCCAACCAATGATTTGGGCAGGTGGAGGGATGCGGCTGAACTGTATGGTAGATTTATTTCAACCTACGCAACTACGTATGGATTGGAAACCCAGGTGCAAAGAGCCTTCATGGATCCCAACAGCAAGGAAGCCGTCTTCAATATCAGGGCAGCTACAGGCTTGAACACCATTGACAGAAACCAACGTCCGGCTGGTTTCAAATTTTTCACTGGTCCCGCTGCCAATCCCACCCAGGAGTTGGTAGATGCTTTCCAGATGAAAAATGGCAAGAACATCACTGATGCTGGATCTACATATAATGCTGCCAGACCATATGAAAACAGGGATCCAAGGTTTTATCAATTTATCAACTTCAATGGGGCCACTTTGTTGGACAATCCTACAGCAAGTACCTGGTCGGTTAGACAAGTTGAAACCTTTGATGGCGGTAAGGATGCACAGCCAGTGGTCAATGCCACAAGGACCGGTTATTATGTGAGAAAATTCATGGATACCACCTTGAACCTTGTTTCCAATCAAACCTCATTTCGTCCATATGTCTTGATGCGCTATCCTGAAGTTTTGCTGAGCTATGCTGAGGCCGTCAATGAGGCTTATGGCCCTTATGCATCGTCTACGGCTTCTTCATTAAAGGCTTCTGCAGCAATTGAACAAATCAGGCAAAGGGCAGGATTGCTTCCTTTTGCTTTGAGTACTACTTTGACTCAGGCTCAAATGCGTGATGCCATTGTTCAGGAAAGAAGAATTGAATTGGCGTTTGAAAACCAGCGCTTCTGGGATGCCCGTCGTTGGAAAAAAGCTGAGCAGTGGTTCAATGGTCCTGCAAGAGGTGTACAGATCATCAAGACAGGAAATAATTTTACTTATAAATATGTGGATGTTGAAACAAAAACATTCACTGCAAAAATGAACCTGTTTCCTATTCCTGATGCAGAAATCAGGTACAATCCCAAAATGAAGCAGAACCAGGGATGGTAAACTAAATCATCTCCTCCTTGTTCAATAGAGAGATCTCATAAGAAAACAGCCTGCATCAAAAAATGCAGGCTGTTCTTTTTGAATGAAGAGCTTTCTATCGCCTGATTCATTTTTTTACTTTGATCATCTTCCTTTTTCCGAATGGTAATTTTGCAATGACGGTTTCACCTTTTCCTTTATCGTTGGTGATGCTTTGGATGGTCCACAGGTCGTTCAAGTTTTCACCATCGACAATGCTTCCACTGTAGTCTCCCCAGGAAACACCATCTGTTGCACCTTTGCCTTCGCCCAATGAAATGATCTCACGGATTGTGCCTGG
>JAIPBY010000150.1 GCA_021738605.1 Chitinophagaceae bacterium
GGCCTTCACAGGGCAGGAAAGCATTTACACTCTGGTATTATTACAAGCAGGATAGCCCACTAAAGCCCGCTGGATTGTTGGGGCCTGTAAACATCATCTACACAGACAATAAAGCAATTCAATAATGAAGCATTCATATAGACTTTCATTCCTGAATCTATTGTTGATTGTAACGTTGATCTTCAGCAACAATACCATCCAAGCACAAGTGCCTGGGATGACAAATCCCCAATCGCATGGTGAGAACGAGATCTGGTTCAAACAACCCGCCTCAACATGGTTGGAAGCATTATCCCTTGGAAATGGAACACTAGGAGCCATGGTATATGGTCAGCCTGGAAAGGAAAGAATTCAATTCAATGAAAATTCTCTTGTAACTGGCACGACAGATCTGGTTGGATTTTACCAGCCTTTTGGTAACCTCTTGTTTGATTTTGGTCATGACAATGCAAGCGATTACAAAAGGAGCCTATCGCTCAGTGATGCCATGCATACCATTACCTATCAGCATCAATCCACTCATTTCAAAAGGGAATATTTTATAAGTCATCCAGATCAAGCCCTGATCATGATGATTACCGCTGATAAAAAATCGGCAGTGAACATGGCCATTGCACTAAAAGATACCCGTGCCAGTCAGACTGCTATCACATCCAACTCCATTTCGTTCAGGGGAAAACTCCCTGAGAATGGCATGGAATACATGGCCAAGGCCATTGTCAATGCTAAGGGAGGAAAACGCATCAACACAGATAGTTCAATCGTTGTCGTCAATGCAGATACGGTATTGGTGTATATGTCTGCCATCACCTCTTTCAAAAAATTCAATGTACGGGATGTATTTGGTGAACTGCCAGTTGAATTACTCAATGCAAGATTGGGTGCTGTTTCAAAACAGTCTTACAAATCTTTGAGGGCTAGGCATACCAATGATTTTGGCAAGTTGTTCAACCGTGTCAAACTGGATCTAGGACCCCATGTGTCCCTTCCAACCGATCAGCGTTTGTTGGCCTATAACAATACCAAGAATGACAATGGCATGGAAGCACTGCTCTTTCAGTACGGTAGATACCTGTTGATCAGTTCTTCGCGAAAGGGTGGCTTGCCGGCCAATCTTCAGGGCTTGTGGAACAATGAAGTGAAGCCACCATGGTATTCTCAATACACCACCAACATCAATATCCAGATGAACTATTGGTCTGCTGAAGTGACCAATATCAGTGAAACACATTTGCCAATGTTGGATTGGGTTGAAAATCTCGGACGGGTGCAAAAAACAAGCACTGATTCTGTTTTGAAAACCAAGTCTGGATGGGTGGCGTACAGCACCAACAATATCATGGGAGGGCCCAGCCGCTGGCGGTTGCATCGTCCGGGAAGTGCCTGGTTGAGTCAGCATTTCTGGGAACATTATGCATTTACTTTGGATACAGTTTTCCTGAGGGGTCGCGCGTATCCTTTGCTGAAAGAATTGGTGGAGTATTGGGAAGGACATCTGGTGGTAGGGAAAAACGGCAAGCTGATCACACCCGACGGATGGTCTCCTGAGCATGGGCCAGGTAAGAACGAAGGAGATAAAAATCCCTACCCAGGCGCATCCTATGATCAACAAATCGTAGATGAATTGTTCACCAATTATATTGCAGCCGCCAAGGTATTGGGCAAGGATGTCGCCTATAGGATGAAGGTGGAATCCATGCAAAAACAATTGCTCAAGGCACAAATAGGACGGTGGGGACAACTGCAGGAGTGGATGGAAGATTGGGACGATTCTACCGATCACCACCGTCACAATTCGCATATGTTTGCCGTGCATCCAGGAAAACAGATTGATCCAATTCATACGCCCCAATTGTCAACCGCTGCAAGAAGGTCTTTGGAAGCCCGCGGCAACATCAGCACTGGCTGGAGTTCTGCATGGAAAATCAATATCTGGGCAAGGTTGTTTGACGGGAACAAAGCGCATGTTCTGGTACGCGAATTGCTCAAGCCGGTTCAGCCTGGTTCAAAAACAGGTGAAAAAAGTGGTGTGTATCCCAACCTGTTTGGCTCTCATCCGCCTTTCCAAATGGATGCAAATTTCGGCTTTACTGCCGGGGTCGCAGAAATGTTATTGCAAAGCCACAATGATATCATTCACTTGTTGCCTGCTTTACCCTCAGCCTGGGACCAAGGTGAAGTATCAGGTTTAAAAGCACGTGGCAATGTATTGGTTGTTATGAAGTGGGCAGGGGGAAAGTTGACCCAGGTAAAACTCATATCAAGATACAATGGCATTTTTAATATATTGTACAATGGAAAGAAATTGATCTTGAGGATGGTTGCAGGAAAAACCTATCAGTTAGATGGTAGTTTATCAATACAGTAGACATCAACGGATGAATAAAAATTACACAAATAAAATTGTAAAGATGACCAGAAGCAGTTCCTCCAATGCTCAAAATTCTTTGATATTGATTATATCAATCCTGTTATTAGGATTTTTAAATAGCCCTGTTCATTCGCAATCAAAAAAGCCTGTTTCCGTGAATGGAATATACCCATCCCTTGCCATGTACAATCAGGAGGGGGAATGCGGCACAGGCGCAGTGGTTCCCTGGGCAGGAAAGCTATGGGCCATCAGTTATGGTCCGCATTTGCCCTTCGGATCATCCGATAAACTGTATGAGATTTCCTCCACCATGCAACAAACCATTCGGCCGGAAAGCGTTGGAGGAACTCCTGCCAACCGTATGATACACAGAGAAAGCAATCAGCTTTTCATCGGTCATTATGCCATTGATGCAAAAGGAAATGTTCGTGTGATTCCCATTACAGAAATGCCTGGAAGGCTTACTGGTATTGCAAGAAGCATTACCGACCCTGCGAATAAACTGGTATTTGCCACCATGGAAGAGGGATTTTATGAGGTGGATGTGCATAGCCTTGCTGTAAAATTGTTGTTCAAAGACGGAAACGTCATGCGCAGGGAAGGGGCAAAAAGCCATGAAAGTGAATTGTTGCAGGGTGTGCATGGCAAAGGTTTTTATTCTGGTCAGGGTGTTTATGTTTATTCAAACAATGGTGAAGCAGGCGAGAGGGCCAGGGTGGATCCAAAGATTGAAGCGGGGTCATTGTCTGAATGGGATGGGAAGACATGGAAACTGATCAGAAGGAATCAGTTTGTTGAAGTAACAGGGCCTGGTGGAATTGAAGGAAATCCTTCACCATCATCAGATCCCATTTGGTCAACCGGCTGGGACTACAAGTCTGTGATCATCGCTTGCAGGGATAATGGCAAGTGGTCTTTTTATCGCTTGCCCAAGGCCTCCAATTCCTATGATGGGGCACATGGTTGGAATACCGAATGGCCCAGGATCAGGAATATCGGCTCAGAACAGAAAAAGGATTTCATGATGACCATGCATGGCATGTTTTGGCGTTTCCCTGCGAGCTTCAAATCAAGCAATACAGCGGGCATAAGGCCAAGATCATCATACCTCAAAGTCATTGGCGACTTTACCCGCTGGAACAACCAGTTGGTATTTGGTTGTGATGATGCTGCTAAAAGTGAGTTTCTCAACAAAAGAAAAGAAAAGGGCGGCATACTCGGTCCAGGCCAATCCAATTCAAACCTTTGGTTCACTTCCCTGAAGACACCTGATAGCCTTGGCTCAACGGGCGCACAGGGATCTGTTTGGTACAATGAGCAAGTTCAGGCCGGTGCAATATCTGAACCTTTTCTTTTTGCTGGATGGGACAAGCGTTCCGCACTCTTGAAAAACCATGGCAACGCATCAGTTTCTTTGGTATTGGAAGTGGACAGGCTCGGCAATGGCAAATGGCAACTGCTTCAGCAATTGAATCTCTCAGCAGGTGCCTCGGTTGTAGTTCCTTTCGCCAAGGAGATCCAGGGTGAATGGATCAGGGTCAAATCATTGCAATCCTCATCCCTCTCTGCATCTTTTGTTTATGGAGACAATAAAAATCAGCTGAGCAAACCTGCTGCCATGTTCAATGGTCTCAGCAAGGCTGCAGACCAAAATAGTTTGGGTGGATTGTTGCTTTCCTTGGGTGATGAAAGGCGAAAGCTTGGAATCCTTGCCAATGCAAAAGACGGAAATGCTTCCATCGAATCCGGATATTATGAAATGGACAGTGCGATGAACATTGTCTTTAAAAATGACTTTGCCAGCGCTGCTATGATCAGGGATAAGGTAGCTATTCCTTCCCAGGTTGTACAGGTGGAGCCATCCTCCATTCTTTTGGTGGATGGTGCAGGAAGACGTTGGAGACTGCCCCATGGTGGTGGTGCCTACAAAGGGTTGATGGAAAGACAATCATTGCGCATTTGCAGGGAAGTGGCAACAGAGCGTGACCTTCTCAACTGTGCAGGTACTTTTTATGAACTGCCATCAGAGAACGCAGATGGTTTTGCCAAGATGAGGCCTATCGCCACCCATGGATTGCGCATCAATGATTACGCTTCATTCAGGGGCATGTTGATCATGACTGGTATCGATCCGAAGGCCCTTGGAAACAATAAAAATATTTTTACATCTGCCGATAAAAAAGCCGCCATATGGGCTGGGGTGATTGATGATCTTTGGAAGATGGGCAAGCCAACAGGGCAGGGCGGCCCATGGTTGAATAGTCCCGTCGCAGCTGGTATTGCATCTGATCCCTATCTTTTTGGCGGTTATGATGCTCGCGGTGTTCAATTGTCCCATCAAAATGCTGCTGCGGTAGAATTCACCCTCCAACTTGATGCTACAGGCGATGGCGTTTGGTATGATTATAAAACGATCACCGTGCCCGCTGGGAAAACCATTTCCCTGGTGTTTCCGGCCTCAGTGCAATCCAAATGGATTCGTGTGGTGGCCAACAAGGACGCGGTCGCTAGTGCTCAGTTTGGGTATAAATAAATCCATGCAGGATTCAGTATCTTGCTTTTTATAAAAGTGATGAAATGAATGTGAAAAGCGTATTTACTGAACATTTCGGGTATACTCCTGCATTGATCGCGAAATCTCCAGGAAGGATCAACCTGATTGGTGAACACACCGACTACAACCTGGGTTTTGTTTTGCCTGCGGCAATTGATTTATGTGCCTTCGTTGCTTTAGCCAAACGGGATGATAGCATCATCAGGCTTTTTGCAAAGGACCTCGAAGAAAAATACGAGATTGATTTGCATGTCCTGGTGCCGGTCGAAAACCATTGGTCTGCCTATATTTTAGGGGTTGTTGATCAGTTGCTCAAGTCCGGAAAATCATTGACTGGATTTGATCTGGTACTGACCTGCGATGTTCCCATTGGTTCGGGCATGTCGTCTTCTGCCGCAGTAGAATCTGCCACTGCTTTTGCGCTGAATGAATTGTTTGGATTGAATCTTGAACGCCTTGACCTGGTTCGGTTGGCCCAGAAAGCCGAAAATGAATTTGTAGGGGTGAAATGTGGCATCATGGATATGTTTGCCAGTGTGATGGGAAAAGATGCACAGGCAATACAATTGGATTGCAGAGACCTTTCCTATCAATATTTCCCATTGCATTTGGAAGACTACAAAATTGTGCTGTTTGATACAGGGGTTAAACATTCCTTGGCCGGAGGCGAATACAACCTGCGCCGACAACAGTGTGAGCAGGGTGTAGCAGTGCTTCAGCAGCGCTTTCCTACAGTGCAAAGCCTGAGAGATGTAGAACTGTCGATGTTGGATGATGCATTCAAAACTTCAGTGACGGATATCGTCTACAAGCGTTGTCAATACGTGATTGAAGAAAATATCCGTTTGGAGCAGGGATGTGCATTGTTGCTTCAAAATGACATCAAAGGATTTGGCGAAAAAATGTATGGATCGCACAAGGGCCTGAGTGAGTTGTATGAAGTCAGTTGCAAAGAACTTGACTTTTTGGTGTCTTTGGCAAATGAGGAAGAATCCATTGCCGGCGCCAGAATGATGGGAGGCGGTTTTGGTGGATGCACCATCAACCTGGTCAAGGCTGATGCCGTGCAGGATCTTTATGATCG
>JAIPBY010000151.1 GCA_021738605.1 Chitinophagaceae bacterium
CAGCTCCAGCAACTGGCAACAATCCTTGTAGACCTTCACCAGCAGTTTGATACACTGGAGTTGGGGAATAAACATTTCCAACGTGTTTTGCTGGATGCCCGGGCTGGATGCATCCAGGAAATGACGGCCTATTCAGATCTTTTTTTACAATCCACAGCCATTCAGAAAAAGATTGCATCGCTTGAAGCCCTGCTCCAGAAGGCGCAACAGGAAAGGGATTACAAGATTTTCCTGTTGAATGAATTGGAGGAACTGAATTGGACCGATGGCGAAGCCCGGCTGATTGAGGAAGAGCTTGACCTGCTCTCTCATGCAGACCAGATCAGGCTGGGCATTGGAAAAATTGGGTTTGTGATGAACGAAGGTGAGCAGCCCTTGATTCCGCAAATTCGGACAATGGTGTCGCAACTCCAGTCTTTGGCCAGCCATCATCCTTCCTTGCCTGCTTTGGTTGCAAGGCTGGAGTCTTCCTATGTAGAGATCAAGGACATCAGCAATGACCTGGAATCTTTGCTGGATGGGATTTCTGTCGACGATAAAAAAATGGAACAGTTGAACGAGCGACTGGCCAACGCCCAGCGCTTGTCAAAAAAGCATGCTCTTCCTGCCATAGACTGTCTGGTGGAGAAAAGAATTGAGCTCTCCAATGATCTTGCGGTTTTTGAAACTTCTCAGGATGAATTGACCGCTTTGCAAAAACAATTGGAAACCCTGCAGGCCCAAGCCACAGCACTGGCATCTGTACTGCACAAGAAACGCATAACACAGGTGCCCATCCTTGAAGGGGCTTCAAATGAATTGTTGAAACGAGTAGGCATGCCCAATGCTTCATTGAAAATAGACCTCAAGCCCATTGCCCTTTCCGCCTCAGGTACAGACGAAGTTTCATTTCTTTTTGATGCCAACAAGAGCGGTCGTTATGAGCCCTTGCACAAAGTGGCCAGTGGCGGAGAACTGAGCAGGTTGATGCTTGTACTCAAATCTTTGGTAGCAGGATCTTTGGAGATGCCCACCTTGATATTTGATGAAATTGACAGTGGTATCAGCGGTGAAGCCGCCAAGCAGGTGGGTATCCTGATGGAAGAACTGGCTCATGCACACCAGCTCATTGCTATTACCCACCAGCCACAGATAGCCGCCCGAGCGGATCAGCATCTCTATGTGTACAAGCAATCAGAAAATGGCAGCATTACCACAAGCATCCGGGTCCTCGATCAACAAGAACGCATCCTAACCATTGCCAAAATGTTGGCGGGCGAAAACCCAAGTGAAGCGGTGTTGGCTTCTGCGAGGGAAATGATGAAATAGTTGAAGCGGTTGAAGTGGCCTTCGGCCTGTTGAAGTGGTTGAAGAAAAGTTGAAAATTACTTCAACCCCTTCAACCTCTTCAACCCCTTCAACTATTTCCCTATATTTGCCCCCAAATCTATCAGCTATGTCCAATCAACTGCTCAAAGGAAAAAAAGGAATCATATTTGGTGCGCTCGATGAGAAGTCCATCGCCTGGAAAACAGCGCTGGCCTGCCATGCACAAGGTGCGGAAATTGTATTGTCCAACGCACCCATCGCATTGAGAATGGGGGAGATCAATAAATTGTCGGAGCAGATCAATGCCCCAGTTATTGGCGCCGATGTAACCAACATGGACGATCTCAAAAATCTCTTTACCGAGAGCATGAAGCATTTAGGTGGTGGAATCGATTTTATTCTTCACTCCATTGGGATGAGCCTTAACCTGAGAAAGGGAAAGAGTTATACTGAACTTGATTATGGGTTCAACCAAAAAACATTTGATATCTCTGCCATGTCATTGCACCGTGTATTGCGAACAGCCTGGGACATGGATGCCCTTAATGAGTGGGGAAGCGTAGTTGCCCTCAGTTATATTGCTGCACAAAGGGTTTTCCCTGACTACAATGAAATGGCTGATGCCAAGGCATTGCTGGAAAGTGTGACCCGTAGTTTTGGCTACCATTATGGCGTAAAAAAGAAAGTAAGGATCAACACCATATCACAATCACCCACCAGAACAACAGCTGGTAGCGGGGTAAAGGGTTTTGATGGGTTTGTAAACTATGCAGAGAAGATGAGTCCTCTGGGCAATGCCTCTGGTGAAGATTGTGCCAACTATTGCGTGACCCTTTTTTCAGACATGACCAAGATGGTGACCATGCAAAACCTTTTCCATGATGGAGGATTTTCATTCACCGGAGTTACACAGGCCGTCATTGAACAAATGGAAAAATAAATACAAGATATTATGAAGTGGAGAGATTATTTAGGATACATCGGGGTTGTTACAGGTTCTTTGACCTTTGTCCCCCAGGTCTGGATGGCCTGGAAAACCAGGTCAGTTGGTGATTTGTCTATTTGGATGATCCTGATCCTGCTCGTCAATGTTATCATCTGGCTTATTTATGGCATCACTGGAAAAGACAAGGCCATGATTTTGGCGAATTCTATTATTTTGGTGCTTTCACTGTTGATGTTGTATTTCAAACTGACTTTTTAGCAAGACGATTTAGCGAGACCTTCTTGATACGCGAAAAGCCACCCTCCGGGTGGCTTTTCGCGTATCAAAATAAATTAATATTCATCTTCATTGAAGAAGAAGTCATCCTGGCTCGGATAATCAGGCCAAATGTCATCTATCCCTTCAAAGATGTCTCCTTCGTCTTCGAGCTCCTGAAGGTTTTCAATAACCTCAATAGGGGCGCCGCTCCTGATGGAATAATCAATCAGTTCATCCTTGGTAGCTGGCCAAGGTGCGTCTTCTAAGTATGATGCTAATTCGAGTGTCCAGAACATAGGGGTATGTTTTAGAATTTCGGCAAATGTAATGGTTAATTTGATATATCCCAATCCCAAGATATCAACAGATTTAAAGGATAGTAAACAGTTGTTTGATTAACTTCAATTGAAATTTCCCTATCATGCTCGAAGCGAAAGGAATAATCAAATATTATGGCAGCCTTGAAGTGCTCAAGGGCGTAGATATTTCCATTCAAAAAGGAGAAATAGTGAGCATTGTAGGGTCTTCTGGTGCAGGCAAAACAACCCTTTTGCATATTTTGGGAACATTGGACAGCCCCGATAAAGGTGAGTTGTATTTTGAGGGCAAGAGAACCGATCAACTCAAAGGAAAAGCATTGGCGGCCTTCAGGAATGAGAACATTGGATTTGTATTTCAATTCCATCATTTGCTGCCGGAGTTTTCCGCTTTGGAAAACATCTGCATACCGGGATGGATTGCCGGAAAAAAAAGCAGTGTATTGGAAAAAAAGGCCCTGGCCTTGATGGATAGGTTGGGTATTGCAGAAAGATCCAGCCATAAGCCCTCTGCACTTTCTGGAGGAGAGCAACAACGGGTAGCTGTTGCAAGAGCCCTGATCAATGACCCAGGAATTGTTTTTGCAGATGAGCCAACGGGCAACCTTGATTCTGCCAATGCCACCTCACTGCACCAACTTTTTCAACAATTAAGAGATGAGCTGAGCCAGACCTTTGTTATCGTAACCCATAATGAGGAGCTGGCTGCCATGAGCAACAGAACTGTTCATCTTAGGGATGGTAGATGGGGTAACTAAGATTAAACCCTTGGTTTCCAGGGAATTTCTTCAGCGTTAAGCTGGAGTGCAATGTATCGTCCCAGCATGAAAAGATAATCGCTGAGTCTGTTGATGTACTGGACAATCAAATTATCATGAGGTTCACCAGAGACCAACAGGGCTACCACCAGCCTTTCGGTTCTCCTGCAAACACAACGGGCAATATGGATATGGGATACCGTAGGATGGCCTCCCGGCAATATAAAGAACTGCAATGGTGGCAGGGTAGCATCCATCCTGTCCATTTCATTTTCCAACAACAGCACATCTTCAGCAGTCAGGTCAGGGATTTTCATTTTGGTTTCCTTGGCAGGGTCGCAGGCCAAGGCAGAACCGATGGTGAAAAGCCTGTCTTGAAGTTCTTTCAGTATGTTTTTGGTATGTTCATCTTGGATCAGGTCTTTGCAGAGGCCGATATAGGAATTGAGTTCATCTACTGTTCCATAAGCCTCAATCCTGTCGTGGGCTTTGGATACCTTGGTTCCACCAATCAGCGAAGTTGTTCCTTTATCCCCCGTTTTTGTATAAATCTTGAATGCCATCTTCACAATTGGTTTCAAGGATAATGTAGCAAAGCGGTTTTTGTTCACCGCAGCGTTGTTTTTTTTTACACAACGCTGGCGGCGTCTTTTCTTTTGTCGCTTTCCAGCACACCATCCCTGAGCCTGATCACCCTTTTGGCATAGTTGGAAATGTCTTCCTCATGTGTTACCAGTACGACAGTATTGCCCTCGTCATGGATCTGGGCAAAAATATTCATGATTTCATAAGAGGTTTTGGTATCCAGGTTACCAGTGGGTTCATCGGCAAGAATAATGGAGGGATTGTTGACCAATGCCCTGGCAATGGCAACCCTTTGGCATTGACCACCCGAAAGTTCGTTGGGTTTGTGGTGACTCCTGTCCATCAAATCTACCTTTCTCAATACTTCTTGGGCCATTTCCAGCCTGGTCTTTTTGTTGATGCCGGCATAGACAAGGGGTAGCGCAACATTTTCCAGTGCGCTCAATCGGGGAAGAAGGTTGAACTGTTGAAACACGAATCCAATTTCCTTGTTCCGGATGTCTGCCAGGTTGTTGTCCAACATGGTACTCACATCATGGCCATTCAAAATGTATTTGCCGGATGTTGGAGAGTCCAGGCATCCGAGGATATTCATCAGGGTGCTTTTCCCTGAACCGGAAGGCCCCATCAGGGCCACATATTCATTGCGCTGGATGTCCAAGGAAATGCCTTTCAGCACCTGAAGTTCCTGCCTGCCCATGATATAGTTTTTCTTGATCTCTTCGAGGTGGATGACTGAATCAGACATGGTATTATTTTTTGATCACTTTTGGCACGGTAAAAAACGGCCCTTCAGTAGTGGGGGCATTCTTGAGTGCGGTTGCATTATCTATAGAACCTTTGATCTCATCTTCACGAAGCCTGTTACCCTCTGTTCCCATATGGGTCAGTGGTTGCACGCCTGTGGTATCGATTTCATTGAGTTTCTCAACAAAGCCAATCATTTTGGCAAGGTCTTCCTGAATTTCTGCCATTTCCTGGTCATTGAATTCCAGCTTGGAGAGTTCGGCGAGTTTTTGGGTGGTTTCCCTGTTGAGTTCCATTTGCGCAATTTCAATGTAAAATTAATCCATTTCGGTCCATTGCATGGATTTTATTGATGAATGGAATGCCTGGCCCTGGGGCTTCATCCCCTCCTCTACATTTATTATCTTTGCCAGATGAAAAACGGTAATGCAATCGTTATGAGCGGGATCAGGCCAACAGGCTTCCTGCACCTGGGGAACTATTTTGGCGCCATGCGCAACTATGTAAAATTGCAGGAGGAGTATACCTGTTATTTTATGGTAGCAGACCTGCATGCCCTTACAACACACCCGGATACCAAAGAGCTGAAGGAAAATGTACACCGTGTATTGGCAGAGAACATAGCTTGCGGCATAGACCCGGAAAAGGCAGCTTTGTATTGCCAAAGCCATGTGAGGGAGACCTCCGAACTTTATCTGTACCTGAACATGCTGGCCTATCTGGGAGAACTTGAAAAGACAACCACCTTCAAAGACAAGGCAAGGTTACAACCTGATAACATCAATGCAGGTTTGCTGACCTATCCGGTTCTGCAGGCCGCAGATATCATTCTTCACCGTGCTACATGGGTTCCTGTTGGCAAAGACCAGGAGCAACACCTGGAGATGGCAAGGAATTTTGTGAAGCGTTTCAATCACCGCTATGGGGAAGTGTTTCCTGAACCATTGGCTTACAATTTTGGGGAAGACCTGGTAAAAGTGCCGAGCCTCGACGGAACAGGAAAAATGAGCAAGAGCGAGAACCAGCTGGCCACCCTATACCTGGCCGATGCGG
>JAIPBY010000152.1 GCA_021738605.1 Chitinophagaceae bacterium
TTCTACATGTTCAAAAAGAATGCCCTTTTGTCCGCGTATGTGCTTGCTCCATTGCCTTTGTTGGCCTTTGCCATGTATTTTGTGAACAGCTATATCAACAAGAAAAGCGAAAAAATACAAGCACAATTGAGCACCCTTACCAGTTTGGCACAGCAGTCCTACTCAGGCATCAGGGTTATTAAATCTTATAACCAAGAGAAGTCATCCCTGGGTTTTTTCGACACTGAAAGTGAAGAATATAGGAAAAGTGGAATGGCGCTCTCAACCATGGAAGCTGTTTATTTTCCTGCCATTGGCCTGCTGATCGGACTGAGCACATTGCTGACCATTTACATGGGAAGCCTCTATCAACTGGAGCACCGCATCAGCGCTGGCACGATCGCAGAGTTTGTGGTCTACATCAACATGCTCACTTTTCCCGTCTCTGCCATTGGCTGGGTTGTATCCAATATTCAAAGGGCGGCTGCTTCCCAAAAGAGACTCAATGAATTCCTTCAAATCAAATCCAATATCACTGAAGTCAAGGATGCTGAAAAGCTTACACATATTGATCATCTGGAGTTTGATGCGGTAGATTTTACCTTTCCTCATACGGGGATAAGGGCAGTTAAGGACTTTAGCCTCAGCATAAAACGCGGCGAAAAAATTGCATTGATTGGCAAGACCGGTTGTGGCAAATCCACGATAGCCCAGCTGTTGATCAGGATGTTTGATCCACAGAAAGGTCAAATCAGGATGAATGGGAAAAATATAAAAGGCCTCAATCTTGATTCCCTGAGACAATTGGTCAGTTATGTTCCCCAGGATGTTTTTCTGTTTAGCGATTCCATCCACCACAACATCAATTTCAGTTCTGGAGAGGAGGATATTTCCAAGGCAAAAAATGCTGCCGAAAATGCGGTTATCCAAGATGAGGTTGAGGCATTGCCTAATGGATTTGAAACGATGATAGGGGAGCGAGGTGTTACACTTTCTGGAGGACAGAAGCAACGGATATCCATTGCCAGAGCGCTTTCCAAGGAAAACGACTTGCTGATACTCGATGATTGTCTGAGTGCTGTAGATGCCAATACAGAGCACAAGATTGCATCAAACCTTAACCATTATTTGATGGATAAAACGGCCATCATCATCACCCATAGGATTTTCCCATCCTTTGTTTTTGATCAAATCATTGTCATGGAGGATGGTATGGTCTTAGAAAAAGGCAACCATGAGGATTTGGTCAAAGCCAACGGGTATTATGCCCATTTATTGAGAACCAAGCAAATGGACGCTGGTATCTCCCAATGACAGGCTTTTTAGCGGTAAAAAACAGTTCCAAAAAAGCAATAGTAAATTTTGACAATTCCAAAACAATGTTATCTTTATAGGGACCAACCAATTGCTATAACCAAAATCTTCATTTGTGGCGTACGACAACAACGAAAAAAGAATGGACAGCGTTTACAGCAAACGCATCAGGGCAGGCAAAAGAAGAACTTATTTCTTCGATGTCAGAACTACCCGCGGTAATGATTATTACCTGACCATTACGGAAAGCAGAAAGCGTTTCAATGATGATGGTTATGACCGTCACAAAATTTTTCTCTACAAAGAAGACTTCAATAAATTTTTGAAAGCATTGAATGAAGCAGTGGATCATGTTAAAACTGATTTGATGCCTGATTTTGATTTTGATGCATTCAACCATGAATATGATGAGGAAGGTGGTGAAGGCCAGGAAGGTGGTTATAGCGGAGGTTATTCCAGACCCTTATCAGCTCCAGTTGTTGCCTTTGAAGCTGCTGAATCCCCTACAGACGAAGCTCCTGTATCAGAACCCGAAGCTCCTTCAGCATCTTCTACCCCCCAGGCTTCGGCTGACGAGTTCGACGCTTCAACTCCTTCAACCTCCGAAGGCGACAACGGCGCTTCTGAAGAAGTTGACAAATGGTAAGATGTTAACTCTACATATTTTTAAGGGTGGAATTTTCCACCCTTTTGTTTTTGTATAAAATCTCCGTTCAACATGAAGTTTTCAGTATTGTTTTTTGCAGTTGTATTCATCTTAAGCCAAAGCGTTAAAGCGCAAAACACAAAAACACTTTTTTTTGACGATCTGCCTTTGCAGACCTATTCAGAAGGCATCAGACCTGTATCCACCAAGTCCAATTACTGGAAGAATACCATCAAAATCAATGGTGTTCCATTCAGCAGGGGTTTTGGCGCGCAATCACCTGCGGTGCTTTCATTCATGCTGGATGGCAACGCTAAGAAGTTCTATGCTGAAGTGGGTGTTGATGATTCTTCCAATACTGCCATACCCCTTACCTTTTATGTGTTGGCCGATCAAAGAATCATGTTTCAAAGCAAACCCATGAATGTTGGGGATCCTGCAGTCAAAATCGATGTAGACCTGACAGGTGTAAAGCAACTGGGCTTATTGATCACCGATACAGTGGGAGGATTGGGGAACAAAAGAACCAATGGCAATTGGGCCAATGCCAGGTTGATGATCAATGAAGGGTTTACTCCTGGTTATATACCCAACAATGATCCCCAAATTATCCTTACACCGGCGCCAAAAAATACACCACAAATCAATACTGCCAAGGTATTTGGTGCCACTCCTGGAAATCCGGTTCTTTTTAAGGTAGCTACAACTGGGGTTCGACCAATGTCATTCAGTGCTTCAAATCTTCCAGAAGGATTACAAATTGCTTCAGAAACTGGCATTATCACTGGATCTGTGAAACAGCGGGGTAATTACGAGGTAATCCTGAAGGCAAAAAACAAGCTTGGTGAGGCCACTAAAAACTTGACCATTAAAATAGGGGATACCATCGCGCTCACGCCACCCATTGGCTGGAATGGATGGAATTCCTGGGAAGCTGAGATTGATCAGGAAAAGGTTTTGGCCTCCGCAAATGCAATGGTATCAAAGGGCCTGGCTGATCATGGTTGGACTTATATCAATGTGGATGATGCTTGGATGGGGGTTAGGTCAGGGCCTGATACTGCGCTGCAGCCCAATGAAAAGTTCCCGGACATCAAAGGCATGATCGATCAGATCCATGCAATGGGACTGAAGGCTGGTTTGTATTCTACCCCATACCTCGCCAGCTATGGGGGATATGTGGGTGCTTCCTCTGATTATCCTACCGGTGGCGAAACCCATGAACTTTTCAAACCCAATCGCCCGCCATACAGCCGAATAGGCAAGTACAAGTTTGAACCCAATGATGCCCGCCAAATGGCAAAATGGGGAGTGGATTTCCTAAAGTATGACTGGCGGATAGACGTGGCGTCAACAGAACGAATGTCTACTGCCCTAAAAAACTCCGGAAGGGATATTGTTTTCAGCCTTTCCAATAATGCACCTTTTGAAAAGGTCAATGATTGGGTTCGGTTATCCAATATGTACAGAACAGGTCCAGACATCAAAGACAGTTGGACCAGTTTATTCAATACTGCTTTTATATTAGACAAATGGTCACCGTACACAGGCCCAGGACATTGGGGTGATGCTGACATGATGATTTTGGGGGATGTTTCCATTGGGCCTGTTTTGCACCCAACCCGACTTACCCCATATGAGCAATACAGCCATGTGAGCATCTTCAGCCTTATTGCTTCTCCCATGTTGATTGGTTGTCCGATTGAGCGGTTGGATGCATTTACCCTGAACCTGCTATCCAACGACGAGATCATTGCCATCAACCAGGATCCCTTGGGCAAAGCAGCCCGACTGGTTTTGGAAAAAGATGGGTTTCAGGTATGGAAACGTGAGCTGGAAAATGGTGATTATGCGGTTGGTATCTTCAATATTGCCGGTTATGGCAAAACGCCGCAATCTTATTTTCGTTGGGGCAATGAACAACCAAAAACATTTGCATTGAATTTTAATGAAATTGGCCTGCTTGGCAATTTCAAGATTAGGGATGTTTGGCGCCAAAAAGACCTGGGAGTTTTCAAGGGTAAAATAACAACTTCCATCCCTCACCATGGCGTGGTGATGTTTCGCTTAAAAAAGAGTCGATGACCCACTCCCTAAACCCCTAAACCCCTTCCTTCGGCAGGCAAGCTCAACCCCAAAAAAGCATTCATCAACCCCGTTGTCGAACTGTCATGCCCTTCAATTGGCTGGGATCCATCAAGCTGTGGCAAGATCTTATTCGCCAATTGCTTGCCCAATTCTACACCCCATTGGTCAAAGCTGTATATGTTCCAGATGACTCCTTGAACAAAGATCTTGTGTTCGTAGGCTGCAATGAGTTTGCCCAGTTCAAATGGATCGATTTTTTTCACCAGGAATGAGTTGGTGGGTTTGTTTCCTTCAAAGACCTTGAAAGGAACCAAGGCATTTCTTTCCTTTTCAGAAAGCTTTGAGAGTTCTGCTGAGGCCTCTTCAGCAGTTTTCCCGTTCATCAAGGCTTCTGTCTGGGCAAAGAAATTCGTCATTAATTTTATATGGTGGTCGCCAATTGGATTGTGGCTGATGGCCGGCGCAATAAAATCACAAGGAATCATCAGTGTTCCCTGATGGATGAGTTGATAAAATGCATGCTGACCATTGGTGCCGGGTTCGCCCCAGATCACTGGCCCAGAAGCATAGTCTAATGCTAGTCCATTTCTATCAACACGCTTTCCGTTGCTCTCCATATTCCCTTGTTGGAAATAGGCTGCAAAACGGTGCAGGTATTGATCGTAAGGCAGAATGGCCTCAGACTGCACACCAAAGAAATTGACATACCAAAGACCGATCAAGGCCATTTTTACCGGTATGTTTTCTTCAAATGCATTGTTCTTGAAATGCTTGTCCATTGCGTGGGCACCCTTCAACATGGATTCAAAATTTTCATAACCGATGGTCAATGCAATGGATAGTCCGATGGCGCTCCAAAGGCTGTACCTTCCTCCAACCCAGTCCCAAAATTCAAACATATTTTCCTTGGCAATGCCAAATTCAACAACGGCCTTTTCATTGGTGGACAGGGCAACAAAATGTTTGGCAACTTGAGCGGCATCGCCAGATTGTTGGATGAACCATTCCCTTGCCGTATGGGCATTGGTCATGGTTTCTTGCGTAGTGAAAGTCTTTGAAGCAACCAAGAACAAGGTTTCGTCAGCCGCTATACCTTTCAGGCATTCTGCAATATGTGTTCCATCAACATTGGATACAAAATGTACCTGCATGCCTTCAACCCAATAGGGTTTCAGTGCTTCTGTAACCATCACTGGACCCAAATCGCTTCCTCCAATGCCGATATTGACAATTTGTTTGATGGCTTTGCCTGTATATCCTTTCCATTCTCCTCCATGAATTTTACCACACAAGGATTTCATTTGTGCCAGAACTGCCTTCACTTTTGGCATCACATCTTCACCATCTGTCATCACTGGTTCGCCAGAGAAATTCCGCAAAGCCGTGTGCAATACTGCCCTGTTTTCCGTACTGTTTATTTTTTCGCCTTCAAACATGGAATGTATTGCATCTTTCAAACCACATTCACCAGCCAGCTCATTCAGAAAGGAAAGGGTTTCTGCTGTGATGATGTTTTTAGAATAATCAAAAAGCAGGTCTCCGTCTTTTTGTGAGAAGCTGTCGAAACGGTTAGGGTCTTGGCTGAACAATTCACGCATGTGCACCTGCTTCATTTCAGTTGAGTGTGCTTCAAGTTTTTTCCAGGCCTTGGTTCTTGTAGGATTGATGGTAGGGAAGGGCATTAGTTGTATTGTTTTAAGATTTCTTCTAACTGATTGATCATGTCTGCGTGGATATCCAGATGGGTGACCATCCTGAAGCGTGTAGGGGAGATCGCAAAAAACAACACACCTTTTTCACTCATGCTTGAGATGAATGCAGGCAGGTTGAAATCAGGCATGCATTCTGC
>JAIPBY010000153.1 GCA_021738605.1 Chitinophagaceae bacterium
GGGTGCCGAGACAGATGAACGAAGTGAATCGGTAGAGCCTGCAGGCAGGCAGGGCGGGGTGGTGGAATCTTTAAAACTTAACAAAGTTTTTTTGTAATTTAACAGCATAGTAACCCAAACAAAGAACCATGAACAATTCCAGAAGAAGTTTCATTCGCAACACTGCAATGGCAGCAGCAGGAGTATCCCTGTTCCAGCAGAATATTTTTGCAGCAGTAAAAAAAGGTGAACTTACCGGCATCCAACTCTACTCTGTGAGAGCAGCCATGAAGCCAGACCCACTGGGCACCCTGAAACAACTCTCTGACATGGGATACAGGCATGTAGAGCATGCCAACTACGTCAACAGGAAATTTTATGGATGGAGCGTCTCCGAGTTTAAAAAAATATTGAACGGCTTTGGGATGAGCATGCCAAGCGGCCATACAGTATTGGATGCCAAGCATTGGGATGCCTCAAAAAAAGACTTCACCAATGAATGGAAATACACGGTAGAGGATGCAGCTGCCATGGGGCAATCATTTGTGATCAGCCCATGGCTGGAAGAAAGCAAAAGGAAATCAATGGGAGACTTGAAATCATTCATGGAAGTCTTCAACCGTTCTGGCGAGTTCTGCAAAAAGTTCGGTATGAAATTCGGTTACCACAACCACGATTTTGAGTTCAGTGAAAAAGTAGAAGGCAAGGTGCTGTACGATATCATCCTCGCTGAGACGGATCCCAATTTGGTGATGCAACAGCTCGATATCGGCAACATGCTCAATGGCGGGGGCAAGGCACTTGAGGTCATGCAACAATATCCCGGCAGGTTTGAATCGATGCATGTAAAAGATGAGATCAAGGCAACAGAGGGACATGAGCCTTTTGAGTCTACGATTCTGGGCAAGGGTGTTGTTCCGATCAAAGCAATCATTGATCTTGGAAGGGCATCAGGAACAAAACATTTTATCATTGAACAGGAATCCTATCAAGGCAAAACCCCAATGGAGTGTGCAGAAGAGGACATCAATATCATGAAGAAATGGGGATATAAATAAAGTTGTCTGTACATCAATCTCCTCCCAGCCAGAGTGCTCCACCAACACTTGCCCTTGAAGCACCGGTAACCGTTTGGATGACCGTTTCCTCTTCTCGCCAACGCAATACGCCCAACAAAGCCATGATCAAGGCCTCTTTGTATTGTACAGTGTCATGATCAGGAACTTCGATTTCCATTGCATAGGGAGAAAGGTGCTTCTCAAGCCGAGAAACAAGGTAGCCATTCAGTGCTCCTCCTCCCGTAACCAACAATTTATCCCGGGTAGGATCAACCATCCTCTTTTGGCTGATCCGCTCAACAGCAGCAGCTACTTGAATCGCAACATGTTCTACATAGGTAGCAAGTGCATCAGCTGGCGCCAAAGCAAATGAATTGACCAGGGGAAGAATGTCTTCGGTTCCAAATTCATTGGCCAGTGATTTTGGATAATCCTTCACGTAAAAATCCTTTGCATTCAATTGATCCAGCAATGACTCGTTGATGCGACCAGCAGCCGCTAACTGTCCATTCTCATCAAATTCCTTACCTACAGCATAGGCCAGCATGTTCAGTACACGATTGGCAGGGCAAACATCAAATGCATCATAATAAGCATCCCCGTTAAAAGATATATTGGCGATTCCTCCAATGTTTAAAAAATAGCGGTGTGCTGAAAACAACAGCTTCTCTCCCATGGGAACAATAGGTGCCCCTTGCCCGCCCAGTGCCACATCCAGCGAGCGAAGGTCTGACACCACTGGGAGTGCAGTCCTGGCGGCTATAGCAGCACCTTCTCCAATTTGAATGGAATGTGACCCAGGGACATGGAATACCGTATGGCCATGGGATGCAATCAGTCCAACCTTGTATTCCAATTGATTGGCTTCGATAAACCGGTTGATCTGATCGCCAATGAAACTTCCGTAATCGGCATCCAATTTAACAAAATCCACTGCAGCCATTGTAGGCGCTTGGCTTAACTTGGACTGCCATTCAGCTGGATAAGGATAGCAATCAGCTTTTAATAAACTGTATTGCCATTTTCCTCCCAACTCTTCAATTTCAGCAAATGCAAGGTCCAATCCATCCAAGGAGCTGCCACTCATGACCCCAATCACGCGATATAACATAGATTATGTTTAATTTTGTAAGATACCCCGAAATTAAAGTATTGTATGGTCAAAAACTTAAGTGAAAACCATTCGCTTGTCAGCAACTGGATCAGCGAGTTAAGGGACACCACAGTTCAGGGTGACAGGATGCGGTTCCGCAGGAACATTGAGCGCATTGGTGAAATCATCGCCTACGAAATCAGCAAGACCCTTCCCTGGGAAGAGCAAGACATTACCACACCATTGGGCATTTCCAAAACCAAGCTGCTGAAATCACAACCCGTGTTGGGTACCATCCTGAGGGCCGGTTTACCACTACACCAGGGGATGTTAAATTATTTTGACAAGGCAGACAATGCATTCATTGCTGCTTACCGAAAGCATCACGCAGATGGCAGTTTTGAGATCAGCCTTGAATACCTTGCCTGCCCCGTGATTGACAATCGGGTGATGATCCTCTGCGACCCCATGCTTGCCACTGGTGCATCCCTTGTGAAAACAATTGATCTGCTGAAAAATGAAGGCACACCATCAGAAATACATGTTGCAGCGGTCATTGCCTGCACCGAAGGGATTGAATTTTTGAGGAGGCATGAACCAGCAGTGAAAATATGGTGCGGATCGATAGATGAAGAACTGACAGCAAAAGGATATATCGTACCGGGCCTTGGTGATGCAGGAGACCTTGCATTCGGAGAAAAATCCCAATCCTAACCACTGCCCATCCAATGAACCAATACCCACTCCGTGTCTTTCTATTCTTTGCCATCATGTTGATGGCATCATCGCTGCGTGCACAAGACCCCCATTTTTCTCAATTTTTTGTTTCACCCTTGACCTTGAACCCGGCCTATACTGGAAAGTTCAATGGCACCTACCGATTCTCAGGAAACTTCAAGAAACAATGGCCAACGGTCAACAATGCCTTTACTACGTCTACTGCGGCAATTGACTTCAGCATCCTGGATAAAAACCTGCCTGACAACGATACCTGGGGTGTAGGGCTCATGGCCGTGAACGACCAAAGTGGAAATAAGATCCTGAACAATTCATTTTATACGCTGAGCACAGCCTATACCAAAACCCTTGATGAAGATGGAATGCACCAGCTGGCCATTGGCTTTCAGGGCACTTATGCCAGCAAAAGGCTGGATGTAAGAAGGGCTGATTTTGAGGACGAACTGACCGCACTTGGCTTTACTGGCATGACTACCGAAGCCTTTGCCAACAGCCCTTTTTCCATCAACTATCTTGACATCAATACGGGCTTCATGTATTCGCTGAGCACCAATGGAGACAACAGTTTTTACATTGGAGGATCTGTGTACCATGTCAACAGGCCATCCGAGTCTTTCAATGGAGGAAATTATTTGCTCAATACAAGAACAACCTTGCATGGCGGGAGTTATTTCCCCATAGGGCAATATGGCTTTTTCCATGCCAGCATCATGCACCAGGTGCAGGGAGCAGCAAAAGAGACCATTGCAGGTGGAGCTTTTTCCTATACCATGGGAGGCAGCCCTGAAAACCCTTTGGAACTCTATGCTGGCGCATGGTACAGGTTGGGCGATGCATTGATTCCTTATATAGGCATTGAAGTAAACCATTTCAGGATTGGTGTTTCCTATGACATCAACACCTCCACCCTAAGGCCCGCTTCTTTCTCCAGGGGAGGAACAGAACTGTCCATCATTTACATCAATCCATTCAGCGATCCGCTGAAGCGAAAAATCAACTGCCCGAAATTCTAGGCAATCATTTCAGGATGGTCATCACCAGTGGAACCAGGAAATAGCTGGCCAATACAATCAAAAGGATACTGATCAGGTTCATGACAAAACCTGCCTTGATCATTTCCTTTAATTTGATGTGACCGCTTGAAAATACAATGGCATTGGGTGGGGTACCCATGGGCATCATGGAAGCACAGCTTGCAGCAAGGGTCATGGGGATGCCCAACATGAAAGGATTGACGCCCACTGCTTCAGCAATGCCTGTAACAACCGGGGCAAATACAATCACCTGGGCCACATTGCTCATGACTTCACTGATAAAAATTGATAGCACAGCTACAGCGACAATGAGCAAAATCAAAGAACTTCCTGAAAATCCTGCCAGCCACTTTCCCAGCATTCCAATCAGGCCAGCCTTTTCCAACGCTGTTGCCAGTGTAATACCTCCGCCAAATAGCAATAAAATTCCCCAGGCCATTTTTGAAGTATCAGCCCACACCAAAATCTTGTCAGCGGATTCTTTTGAATTTCCGGAGGGGACGATGAACATCAACAAAGCGCCAAATACTGCAATCATGTTGTCATCCAGTTTGACGATTCCCCACTGGTTGATCAGGTCTCTGGTGATCCAAAGCGTTGCAGTCAGCAAGAATATGGCCATCACCCTTTTCTCTGGAACACTCATTGGCCCTAAATCTTTCAAATCATTTTTGATGAGTGCATGCATCTCTTTATCTGAATCGATTCTGTTGGGAAACATTTTCACCAAAACCAGATAAAGAGAGAACAGGAGCAGAATGGCTACTGGCGTGGCAACAAACATCCAACCAAAAAAGGAAATATCATAGCCGAATTTCTTGCTGATAAAAGAGGAATAAGCAACATTGGGTGGCGTACCGATGATGGTGGCTATGCCGCCAAAATTGGACGCATAAGCAATGGCCAACATGATGCAGAGTGCAAAATTGCGCAGGTTGGGGTTATGGTCATTCTTTGCATATACAACTGCAATCACTGATGCTGCAATCGGATACATCATCATGGTGGTAGCTGTATTGCTGAGCCACATGCTGATGAACCCTGTGGCAAGAATAAAACCTAAAATGATCCTGTTTCCTCCTGTTCCGGTGAATTGTACAATAGACAAGGCAATGCGCTTGTGCAGGTTCCACTTTTCAATGCCCAATCCAATCATGAATCCTCCCATAAACAAAAAGATTACTTCATTGGCATAGGGCGCAGCTGTTTCACTGATTTTGGAAATACCCAATAAAGGAAAAAGTACCAATGGGATGATGGATACTGCTGGCATGGGAATGGCCTCTGTTATCCACCATGTAATCATCAGTACTGCACTTGCCAATACCCTGTTGGCAAGCGGTTCCAGCGTGAAGGGGTTGATAAAGAGGACCAATAAAAACAAAGCCAGACCACTGAGCATTGCCAGGAAAGACTTGGAAGGAATGAGCAGTTTATTCATCAGTGCAGCGTTTGCATGAAGATACTCCATTATTGAAAAGCACTGAAAAAGCCCAACCCCATCGATTTGACTTTAAATGTGTATTTTGCCAACCTTCAGGAAATGCTCAAAGAAATCGTCATATCCATTCAATCCTATTTCAGGGCCCATGCGTTCATCAAAACACATAAGCTTTGGAAATGGATCATTATTCCAGGGATTTGCTATGCCATCCTGTTTGGCGTCAGCATGTACTTCTTCTCCAGATCTGCCAATGCGGCCATTGAATGGCTGACAAAAGAAACCGGATTGCAGGTATGGTTAACGCGCCTACAAGACAGCTGGATAGGCTTTCTGTTCACCGTAGGAGGCATCATGCTCTGGCTGATCCTCATGCTGTTGTACTTCTCGTTGTTCAAATACATCTGGCTGATTCTGGGTTCGCCGGTTTTTTCATTTCTGAGTGAGAGAACAGCCTCTATCATTGAAGGGCAACCCTTTGAATTCAAACTTAGCCAATACCTCTCTGATGTTGTCAGGGGAAT
>JAIPBY010000154.1 GCA_021738605.1 Chitinophagaceae bacterium
GCAGCGGGGATGGATTGTTTTTCCTTGGTATCCCTTCTGGCCACTTCCACCACGCCGTTTTCAATGTCTTTCTGGCCAATCGCTATGCGAACGGGTACCCCCTTGAGTTCATACTCTGCAAATTTCCATCCTGGTCGGGTATTCTCTGAGTCGTCGTATTTCACAGAAATGCCGTTGGCTTTCAAGTCGGCGATGATGGCATTCACTTTTTCATCCACCAAGGTCTTTTGCTCAGGCCCTTTGTAGATGGGAACGATGACAACCTGCAACGGTGCAATTCTTGGGGGCATGACAAGTCCTTGATCATCACTGTGGGCCATCACCAAAGCGCCAATCAACCGGGTGGAAACACCCCAGGAAGTTGCCCAAACAAACTCTTGCTTGTTTTCCTTGGTGAGGAACTTCACATCAAAGGCTTTGGCAAAATTCTGGCCCAGGAAATGGGAAGTTCCGGCCTGCAAGGCCTTGCCATCCTGCATCAATGCTTCAATACAATAGGTTTCCAAGGCACCGGCAAAACGCTCATTCGGCGTTTTGATGCCTTTTATAACAGGAAGCGCCATATAATTTTCTACGAAATCTCCATACACATGCAACATTTTTTCAGCTTCACCAATGGCTTCTTCAGCGGTGGCATGGGCAGTATGACCCTCCTGCCAGAGAAATTCCGCTGTCCTCAGGAACAAACGGGTTCTCATTTCCCAGCGAACAACATTCGCCCACTGGTTGATCAGCAGTGGCAAATCACGGTAAGACTGGATCCAGTCTTTGTAGGCATTCCAGATGATGGCTTCGCTGGTCGGACGAACGATGAGTTCTTCTTCCAGCTTTGCTTCAGGATCAACCATCAGCTTTCCCTTGTTGTTGGGGTCTGCTTTCAACCTGTAATGGGTAACAACAGCACATTCCTTTGCGAAGCCCTCGGCATGTCCCTCTTCTTTCTCAAGGAAGGACTTGGGAACAAATAAGGGAAAATAGGCATTGACATGGCCGGTGTCCTTGAACATCTTGTCCAATACATCCCTCATGTTCTCCCAAAGGGTATAACCATAGGGCTTGATTACCATGCAGCCCCTCACAGCAGAGTAGTCTGCCAGCCCACCCTTCAAAATCAGTTCGTTGTACCACTGTGCGTAATCGGTAGCCCTAGATGTCAGTTCGTTTGCCATATTGTGAATGCTTTAACAGTTTTTGTTTATTCCCCTGCAACTTTAACACTTGCCGTTCGTCTAAATAATGGAACAGGATTGCGCAAATGTAGTAACTTCGGATTAATCTTTAAATCGCATCGTATGAACAAAATCATTCTTGCCATTTCGCTGGCTTCCATCATGATGGGGTGCAGCACAGCTTACAGGACTGGACAGACCATTGATGATATCTATTTTTCTCCAGCCAGGCCGGGCGCCGAATATGTCAATCTGGAAGAAAAAGATGAATACAGGGCTTCAGAAGTGCCTATGACTGACCGATACATGCGGATGAAAGCCTTTGGTGGTTCAAGGTGGAATGCATTTGATGATGATTATGCCTATTGGAACAATCCACACTGGAACAACAGCAGTTATTTCAACGTCTACCCTTCTTATGGCTACTCAGGCATGAACAACCTGTATTTTGGAAGACCCATGCCTTGGGGGATGTCAAATTACCTGAATCCATTCTCGCCTAATTTTTATGGTCAACCCGTTATTGTGTACAATACAGGCAAGTCTATCGTTTCAAAGTCAACAGGGCCAAGAACCTATTCACTCAGCAATTATACACCCATGAAATCCAGCAGTGCTGACCCTAAAATGGGCGGTGGATTTTTGCGCTCTGGCGGACAATCCAACAATTCTGGCGCTAACATACCAAGAGGCGGATATAACCCACGCAGCAGTGGTGAGTCTTATAGCAGCCCATCCAGAACTTTCTCCAACAGTTCAAATTCCAGTAGCTCCAGTTCAAGTTCAAGTTCCAGCAGCAGTTCAAGTTCGAGCAGCAGTTCTTCCTCCAGTGGATCGGCTCCTGTAAGAACATTCCCCAAAGGAGGAAACTAATTCAGTTGTTCTTCCTTGGTTTGCTGTTGAGGTTTTCTGGCCCCTGCAAAATAACTGAATGGCTGAACTACTGCACCCTAAATCATTTCGCATGAAGCAACTCCCCATTCTATTCAGCATTCTGTTTGGTTTACAACTGCAAGCACAGGAGCCTGTTGATGCCCTCCGTTACTCATTGATGGGGCATGGCGGAACTGCAAGGGCCAGGGCAATCGGCGGAGCGATGACTTCTTTGGGTGGAGATATTTCTGCGTCTTTCATCAACCCCGCAGGCCTTGGGCTGTACAAAAGTGGCGAGTTCACCTTTACACCCTCCCTGGCATTCAACAATACCAAAATAAACTATCTCAATACCGAAACCAAGGCCAACAAGATTACTCCTGATTTCAGCAACATAGGACTGGTATTGCCCAGGCCAGGATCATGGAACGGCAATTGGAGAAACTTCACTTTTGGTGTAGGAATGAACAAAACAGCAAACTTTGGCAACACCACAAGGCTGAAAGGAACCAATACAGAAAGCTCTTACTCGGAAAAATACCTTGAGGAGTTGATTAACAATAACATTACTGATCCCAACCAGGCAGCAGACAAATTTCCTTACGGATCCAGCCTCGCCTTCAATACCTACCTCATCGATACCCTTGCAGGGCCAGGCAACAGCATCAGGGGATACAGAAGCCTTGCCACGCCCCAAACCGGAGTGAACCAAGAACAGGACATCACCACCAAGGGCAGCATCAACGATATTTATTTCTCTGCCAGTGGCAACTATCTTGATAAGCTATTTGTCGGCGGCGGCATTACGTTCAGCAAACTCAAGTTCGAAAAGACCTCCATTTACAGGGAGTCCGATGCCACGTCCAACAAAAAAAACAATTTCAATTATTTTGAAACCGAAGACTATCTCATCAGCGAAGGAGTAGGCGTTGGCTTAAAGCTGGGGTTGATAGTGAAGCCTGTAGAAAGGCTCAGGATTGGATTGGCCTTCCATTCCCCTGTCTTGTACAACATGGACGACAAATACAGCAGCAAGATCACCACAGACCTGGAAGGGTATCAGGGCAATGGCGTACTCAAGCAGAGTTCACTTGATTTTAACAATGGTGAACTGGGCCAGTTTCAATACGATTTCACCAACCCGATGCGGCTGATGGCAGGCATATCCTATGTGTTGAATGAGGTTGCCGATGTGAACATGCAAAAAGGTTTCATCAGTGCAGACATCGAATACCTTGACTACTCCAATGCAAAATTCAGTGGCGCCACCACAAGCGATGACAGTTACCTGAACCAGGTGAATGATGCCATTAAGGAGCAATTCAGGTCTGCCCTGAACATGCGGTTGGGTGGCGAGCTCAAGTTTAAGACCATCATGACCAGGCTCGGCTTCAACTACATGGGCAATGCGTATGCCAGTGCTCCGCTAAAGGCAAGGCAAATGAACATCAGTGGTGGACTGGGATACCGGAACATGGGCTTTTTCGTAGACCTTACCTATGTACAACAGCTGATCAAGGATGCCAGTTTCCCCTACCGGCTCGACAATGGTTTTTATGAACCAGGCAATGTCAGTGCAAGCAATGGCAATATTTTCCTGACGGTTGGGTTCAAATTTTAAACCCTGGTTTTTGAAAAGTTTATTCAGGTGCCAACTTGGTGCAGGCTTATTGCTTATCCCTAATTTTCATTAAATTGCATCATGGCCATTCTCAAATTTCGTGTCTACTTCGAGGAAGACGATACCATTTATCGAGACATCGTTATCAAGCACAACCAGTCTTTTTTTGAATTGCACCAGATGATTTTATCTGCCTATGAATTTGATAGTATTCACCAGGCAACCTTTTTCAGGAGCAATGCAAGCTGGCAAAGGGGAAGGGAAATCAGCCTGGAAAAATATGATGATGTTGAATACAGGGTGGAGCCATTGGACATGTTTGAAACGACCATTGGTTCCGAGATAAGGGATACGGAACAAAAATTCATCTACCTCTATGACTTCAAAAAAAACTGGTCTTTCAAGGTCCAGTTGATCAGTGTTTCAAAAGAGGAAAATTCAAAAACTACCTACCCTTCCATCACAAGAAAAGAAGGGATAGGTCCAAGCCAATATGGCATCAAAAGCATCCTTGGCGACCGCTTTGCAGATGTAGAGGAGAAATATGACCTCGCTTCTCTTGGTGATGGGTTTTCCGACGAAGGTGAAGAAGCAGGAGAAAATGACGATGCCGGAGAAGAACCAGAAGGCACTGAAGAGGACACATCATTTTAGCATGGCCGAAAAAGAATGCATCATCGTTGTTGGACCTACCGCTGTAGGAAAAACCGCTGAGGCCATCAAGATTGCATCGGCACTGAAAACTGACATCATTTCAGCAGACTCCAGGCAATGTTACAAGGAAATGAAAATAGGGGTTGCAAGGCCCTCTGATGCAGAATTATCTATGGTAAGGCATCATTTCATTGCCAACCATTCCATTCACGAAAACATTACAGCGGCCAGTTTTGAAAAAGAGGCCCTCACCTGTCTTGACATGATTTTCCAAGACCACGACCAGGCCGTTGTATGCGGCGGAACTGGTCTTTATATCAAGGCGCTTGCCGAAGGACTGGATGATATTCCTGAGGTGCCCATTGAAGTGCGCAACAAGGCGATTTCTATACACAAAGACAAAGGTGTGGACGGTTTGAGAGATACCTTGCTGTCACTGGATCCTGATTTTGCACTGCAGGGTGATATCTATAATCCCAACCGCATGATGAGGGCACTGGAAGTGATCCTTCATACAGGATTTCCGATTGTCCATTATCAAAAAGGAGTTGCACAAAAACATCAAGGCGAAGACCCACTGTCCAGTTCTGGTGGGAAAAGAAATTTTAAGATACGCTATCGATATATTCAAATGCCCAGGGAAGATCTCTACGCAAGAATCAACAATCGGGTAGGCATGATGATGACAGAAGGACTGGAGGATGAAGCCCGGTCTTTGTTTGCATTCAAGCATTTGCCTGCCTTGCAAACGGTAGGATACAAAGAACTCTTCGATTTTTTTGAGGGCAAATATTCAAGGGAAGAGGCGATCGAAAAAATCAAACAGCATACCAGAAACTATGCGAAGCGCCAAATCACTTGGTTCAGCAGGTTAAGCATTGATTGCATATAGGTTGATCAATTATCAGTAAAACCAAGTTGCTTTCCCTGCTCCATCATCATGGCAAAAGCTGCATCATAACTGTTCTCTATCATTCCATCAAGGATGGCTTCTCTGATCGCGGTCTTGATCAATCCCACTTCCTTGCAAGGTTGTAGATTAAACGTTTGCATGATGAGCTCACCGGTAATCGGTGGCTGCCAATTTCTCACCTTGTCCTTTTCTTCTACTTCCTTCAAGCGCAAGCGAACCATCTCAAAATTGTTGCGAAACCGTTTCACTTTTGCTTCATTCTTGGACGTGATGTCTGCATCACAAAGGGTCATCAAATCTTCCAAATCATCACCAGCATCAAAAAGAAGTCGGCGAATCGCAGAATCTGTGATATTGTCTTTTGTAAGGCTGATGGGCCTCAGATGAAGCTCAACCAATTTTCGAACATACCGCATGTTCTCTTGCATGGGCAGTTTCAACTTCGTGAAAATCTTTGGCACCATTCTCCCTCCTACCACTTCATGACCATGGAAGGTCCAGCCAATGCC
>JAIPBY010000155.1 GCA_021738605.1 Chitinophagaceae bacterium
TGAATTTCCTTTTGTCAGAAAGCTATCTCAACGACAGCGCTGTCTTGAAAAAAAGGCGCAAGCCTCCGGTAATTACCCAGGCAGAAGGGGTTGGGGGAAAGATGAGCATGCGATTGACTACGATCAAGCAACTAAAAGTGGGTCCTTACCGCTTCAGGTGGGTGCCAACATTTCTGTTCAAGGACGAATACAATGTCACCAACTATCCTTTTGTGGGTGGATTGCTGGGCAACGATATCCTCCGCAGGTTCAACATCACCTTCAATTATGCCAAACAGCAGGTGCATATCATGCCCAATCTGCATTTCAAAGACGAATTTGATTATGCCTACAGCGGCCTGTCCATCTATTTTATTGATGAAAAAATTGTGGTAGACGATGTGGTGTCTGGTTCGCCTGCTGAAAAGGCTGGGTTTAAAAAAGAGGACATCATTGTTGCCATCAACAACAATACCAGCAACAATATCCAGGCATATAAAACGATCATGCAAACGCTTGGTCAAAAACTGCGTTTTTTGGTGATCAGGGATGGCATGCCGATGATGCTCTCCATGAAGGCAAGAAGTATATTGTAAGGTATTGATTACATTTGTGTTATGGTGAAGTTCGAAAGATTCATGCTGGACAACGGATTGAAAGTGTTGGTGCATACCGACCAAAGCACGCCCATGGCCGTGGTGAACGTATTGTACGATGTGGGGGCGCGAGACGAAGATGAGAAGCAAACAGGGTTTGCACATTTGTTTGAGCACCTGATGTTCGGTGGGTCTGTAAATATTCCAGACTATGATGATCCCCTGCAGGTTGCAGGCGGTGAGAACAATGCCTATACCACCAATGACCTTACCAATTATTATTGCCAGCTTCCTACTGAAAACCTCGAAACAGCTTTTTGGCTGGAGAGCGACCGCATGCTGAGCCTTGCTTTCAGCAAGAAAAGCCTGGACGTGCAGCGCAAGGTGGTATGTGAGGAGTTCAAGGAGCATTATATCAACAAGCCCTATGGCGATGTCTGGCATATCATGCGCGAACTGGCTTTCAAGCAACATCCTTACCGGTGGATGACCATCGGCAAAGAATTGTCTCATGTGGAAAATGCACAACTTGAAGATGTAAAACGTTTTTTCTTCAAACATTATACCCCATGCAACGCCATACTGGTGGTGGCCGGAAATGTATCGACCGAACAGGTCAGGGCATTGGCGGAGAAATGGTTTGGTGACATCCCTTCGGGAGAAAAATACAACCGCAGCCTTCCCGTAGAACCCGAGCAAAATGAAGAAAGGCGCATTACCGTTCACCGCAAAGTGCCTGCTGATGCGATCTACAAGACATGGCACATGTGCAGCCGACTGGATGACGATTACTATGCAACAGATTTATTGACAGATATTCTGGGAGGCGGTGCCTCTTCAAGGCTTTACCAATCGCTGGTGAAAGAACAGCAATTGTTTACAGGCATCAACTGCTATCATTTTGGTAGCCTGGACGCAGGATTGCTGGCCATTGACGGACAGCTGGTCAAGGGCGTAGACATCAAAAAAGCCGAAGACGCAATTGAAGCCGAACTGGACAAGATCAGGCAAGGGATTGTGGATGAGCGGGAATTGCAGAAAGTCCAGAACAAAACAGAAAGCGTGATGGCCTTCGAGGACATGAGTGTGATGAACAGGGCCGGTAGTCTTGCATTCTATGAATTGCTTGGCGATGGCGAACTGATGAACACGGAGTTCAAGAAATACCAGGACGTAACGGTGCAAGACCTCAAACGCATCGCCAATGCGGTGTTGCAGCCATCCAACAGCAACACCCTCTGGTACCTTGCTGAGAATTAGAACATAAACCATTCAAAACATTCCATGCCAGACAGAAGCAAAGCGCCCCATATAAAGGATGCCATTGAGTACGCCATTGAATTGAAGAAACCTGAAAT
Organism: Chitinophagaceae bacterium; assembly: GCA_021738605.1. Lineage (GTDB taxonomy): Bacteria > Bacteroidota > Bacteroidia > Chitinophagales > Chitinophagaceae > Pollutibacter. Next base: position 1,934 of record JAIPBY010000155.1, read on the forward strand.
TTTCAGCCTCGACAATGGTGTCAAGGTTTACAACGTGAATGCAGGAACGGAAGAGGTTGTACAAATCGAGTGGATTTTCAAGGCTGGGAACTGGTTTGAAAAAAGCAACAACATTGCGTCGGCTACCAATTTTCTGATCAAGAACGGCACAAGAAAAAAGTCTGCCTATGAAATCAACGAGTATGTTGATTTTTACGGCGCTTATCTCAACCGCAGTTGCTACAATGAAACTGCAGTGGTAACACTGCATTGTTTGTCAAGGCAATTGGAAAGCCTGCTGCCATTGGTGCAGGAACTTTTTATGGAAGCCATTTTCCCCGAAGAGGAACTCCATATTTTCAGGCAGAACATGAAGCAGAAGCTGGAAGTCAACCTGAAAAAATGCGACTTCGTAGCGGGAAGAAAAATTGATGAATTCCTGTTTGGCGCAAAGCACCCTTATGGTGTGTACAGCGAGATGACTGATTATGATGCGTTGGATGTTGCGGCCCTCCGTCAATACTATGCCACCTATTACCAGCAAGGCCATTGCACTATTTTCTCTGCAGGGATTTTGCCTGCGAATTATGCAACATTGATGAATGGGTTTTTTGGTAACCTTCCCTTCAACCAGTTGCCTATCGAATCACCAGAACACCTCATTGTTCCTGCAGAACAAAAAAAATGGAACATCATCAATGATGCAGAAGGCGTGCAGGGTGCGGTGCGCATCGCCCGTCCCTTCCCCACTAGGCATCATCCCGATTTCCCCAAAGTACAGGTATTGAATACCTTGTTTGGTGGATTTTTTGGATCAAGGTTGATGAACAATATCCGCGAAGACAAGGGATATACCTATGGCATATACAGTTTTCTGGTCAACCATATCCATGGCGGTGCATGGATGATCAGCACTGAAGCGGGTCGGGATGTTTGTGAAGCCACGGTCAATGAAGTATACAACGAAATGCAAGCACTCCGCGAAGGCGATATTGATCCTGAAGAATTGTTGCTGGTCAAGAATTATCTGATCGGCACCCTGCTCGGCGATCTCGATGGCCCCTTCCACATCATAGCTCGCTGGAAGAACCTGGTCCTGAACGGACTGGACGACAGCTTCTTCTACCACTCCGTAAACACCATCAAAAATATCACTGCTGATGAATTGAAGGCCATGGCCAACAAGTACCTGCAGCCCGAAGATTTTTATGAGTTGGTGGTGGTTTAGTGCTTGAGGCTATCAATGATTTCGACGGTTGTTTTCTCCAGTTTTGAAAGCAGTGGCGGCAATACAAATGGCGCTTTCTGAAAATAGAAAAGTGTTATCAACTTCCTGCCTGGGTCAACCATGTAAGCAGTATTGAATGCCCCTCCCCAGAAAAAACTTCCAATGCTTGCATTGTTGACTACTTGGCCTTTTTCAGTTGTCAATCCAACGCCCAGTCCAAAATTATTCAGGGAAGCTTTGCCACCAAAAACATATGTCTTGTCACCCAGTTGGTTCGTAAGAAATGCTGCCATAGACTTTTTTGTCAACAAGGTTTTGTTTTTGTATTTGCCGTTGTTCAGAAGACAGACGAGAAACTTTCCATAGTCTTCTGTTGTAGAAACGAGTCCACCAATGCCGGAATAATATCCGTTGTCATCTTGTTTCGCATAATCAACAGGAAAAATCGAAGGACTGAGTTCTTGCAGACTATCTGCCCGGAATTGTATGTAAACATTTACAAGTCGGTCCTGTTTTGCCTTTGGCAGGTAAAAATAAGTGTCATGCATTTCAAGAGGTTTGAAAACATTTGTTTCCAGATAGTTGCCCAATGACATGCCTGATATGATCTCAATGAGTCTCCCTGCCACATCAGTACTGAGTCCATAGCTGAACCTTTCGCCGGGTTGATGTGCCAGAGGCATTTTTGCAATCTGTTGAATTTCCTCTTCAAGATTTTTGTAGCCCATGTTCAGCAGTTTGTCCAAACCGTATTTTTTGAACAGCGGCGCAAGTCTGGGGTGTTCATCAGCGGATGAAATGCCTGATTGATGTGTCAATATATCACGTATAGTGATGGGCCTTTTTCTTTCAACCAATTGTATTGAATCTCTTCTGATGATGGCCACTTTTTGATTGCTGAATGCAGGAATAAATTTTTCGATGGCTTCATCTAATTTGATGTTGTTTTTTTCCAGAAGCTTCAAAAGCCCAATAGAAACAATAGCCTTTGTTTGGGAGGCTATCCTGAAGATGGAATGGGTTTCCATTTTTTTCTGAGCAGCAATATCAGAAAAACCAAAAGCCTTGTTGTACTTTACCCGGCCTTCATGTATGATGAGTGCAGTTCCTCCGGCAACGCGGTGTTCAGCAACTTCTTGCTCGATAATACTGTCAATCCTTGAAAAGGATTGACTGCTTGTAAGATTGCAGAAATGCAACACGATGAATATTACCAGTAACCTCATGAACTTTCAATTTAGGTTGGCAAAACTAACAATTGAAATTTGTGATTGAAATTTTAAATTGACAGTTAACGCAGCGGTAACAATCTTCATCATCTTGTCTTGGTTTTCAACAACAAATATTGAGCTATACACAAACCTGTCCACATGTTTTTAACAATTTCATTTTGGAGACATTCAGTTAATATTTCATTCATAAATCCGTAATATTTGAGTTGCACCTTGTGGAAAATCAACGATCATGGAAGTTTCATTACAACTGCTTTCCCACACAAGACATTTGTTGCAAAATGGCATCTTCAATCACCTGTCTGATCAAAAAATATCCACCCTTCACTACATGATTCTTTCTGCCAACAAAAGGATTCAGGATCAGCAGACAATATTCAACTTGTGGAGAGAAGGAGACTATACATCTAATTTTGTCAACATGCAGCTCTTGCAGCAAACAAATTATTTGCTTCAAATGCATGGACAAAGAATGATAGAGGAAGATTTTCTGGAATTGATTTTAGATTAAATAGGTCTAAATAATTTTTAGGAATTCCAGACAAAAACTGTAACTTCTATCTTCAACGATTGAAGTATGCAACGCCGAAACTTTTTGCGCTCATCTGGTATTTTTGCTGCAGGCATTTATGCAGGCAATGCCAAAGCCATTGCTGGCCCTTTTCAGCCAGGAGAGCTGTTACACAATATTCCAACGGATAAAAGACTTGACCCCAATTGGGTCAGGTCTTTATCAAAAAGGGGATATGTTACCAAGTACATCAAAACAAGAAACGAGCTCAAGTACATTGGCATGCCGGTTGGCGGCATCAATGCGGGTACGGTCTATCTCGGTGGAGATGGAAGACTATGGTTATGGGATATTTTCAATGCCAATCAAAATGGCGTTGATCCCAAAACCATTGAATGGCATTCCAGTGTGCATGTAGGAAAAAAAATACGTTCACAGGATGGCTCTGCCTATGTTCAACCCGCAAAAGACATCAGACCACTTGAACAGGGGTTTGCTTTTAAAATTCTGATTGATGGCAAAACCATCATCAAGAAAATGGAAGCCTCAGATTGGGATGACATCATTTTTGAAGCCACTTATCCGATGGCTAAGGTCAGGTATATCGACAAAAATTTGCCCATTGATATCACGGCTGAAATATTCTCTCCATTCATTCCGCTGGATGAAAAAAATTCCTCATTGCCCTGTACTGTTTATTCCTTCAACATAAAAAATCGGTCTGCTTCAACCATCACGGTTGATGTGCTTGGATGGCTGGAAAACAAGGTTGCGCCCAGGTCTGCGAAGGAATCAGATAAGCGCATCAACACGGTTTTCTCAGACAAAAACGCGCAGGGTGTTTTT
>JAIPBY010000156.1 GCA_021738605.1 Chitinophagaceae bacterium
TGGCTCCCCGGCCTTCTCCAAAACGAAAACTGATCCATTGTGCACCAGTCATGGCATTGCTCCTGCGCATCCAAGCAGCGAGAAATACAAAAACAAAGACCTGGTTCCATACAGGCCAGAGCCAGGGAATCCAGGCGCTCTTGAGCCCATAAACAAACAAGATCATGACGGTCCACATGGTGCCACTGATGTCCCACATGCCAGAGGCATTGGACAAACCAAGCATGTACCATTTCATGGTATTGCCTCCAAGAAAATAAGAGGAGAGATCTTTTGATGCCCGCTTGGACAAATAAAATCCCAAAAAAAGTGTCATGACCAAATAGGCCATGATGATCAATAAATCAAGCCAATGCAGTTGCATGCGTCAAGTTAATTCTTTTATTATAATATTTATAAACTCAAATTAATTTATTAATTATTTTTAAAAACAAAACAACGATTTTGAAACTGATACAAAAGCGATATTCCAGCATCAACAATATACGGATTGTAACATTGGTCATGGTGGTATTTCTTGGATTTCTGTTGTTACAATCCTGTAAAAAAAACAATACCGGTAATGGTAGTGGAGGAACAACTCCCACACCCAATCCCCCTCCTTCACCAGTCTGGGATGTCAACGCGATGAGAGGCGTATGGATCACCACCACAGCAAGCACTGCATTGGACAACAACGACAATATTTTACAGACGGTTGAAAACTGCAAAAAGGCTGGTATAAACAATATTTTCCTGGTGGTCTACAACAATGCCAGGACCATCTATCCGAGTGATGTGATGTTCAAGCTTACTGGAAACAGACAGCTGGAAAAATTCCAGGGAAGGGATCCATTGAAAGAAATGATTACTGCAGCCAAAACAGCAGGCATCAAAGTACATGCCTGGTTTGAATATGGATTTTCATCCTCCTATAGTGCCCAGGGCGGATCCATCATTGCTGCCAAACCCAAGTGGGCTGCAAGAGATCAAAATGGCGCATTGGTCGTCAAAAACGGGTTTGATTGGCTGAATGCATTTGATCCGGAGGTTCAGCAATACATGATTGATCTTTTCAAGGAAGTGGTATCCAAATATGATGTGGATGGTGTTCAGGGAGACGACAGATTGCCAGCACTCCCCTCTTCTGCAGGATATGATGATTATACCATCTCCCAGTATAAGCTTGAAAACAATGGCGCTTTACCTCCCACCAACATCAAGGATGCAGGATGGCTGAACTGGCGTGCTAAAAAACTGAATGCATTCATGAAACGCCTTCACAAGGAAATGAAAACCATGAAATCCAGCATCCAAGTAACGATGTCTCCAAGTGCCTATCCATGGTCCTTGGAAGAGTATTTGCAAGACTGGCCAACATGGGTGGACAGCAGTTGGGTGGATGCTGTCATCCCACAATGTTATCGCTATGACATCGCTGCATACAACGCAACCATCTTACAACAAAAATCATATTACAGGAACAATAATATTCCTATTTACCCTGGAGTGCTGATCAAATCAGGAACCTATTTGGCCTCTCCCGGATTCCTGTCTCAAATGATCCAGGGCAACCGCAACAACGGATTCAAGGGGGAAGTATTTTTTTTCTATGAAGGTGTGAAAGAATCTCTTCCCTGGTTTCAGGGCCAATACCCTTTTATAAAATAACAAGGCCGGAACTGGTCCGGCCTTGTGCAATTGTTTCAATCCAACACTACCATCCTGGATTTTGCTTCAGGTTAGGATTCTTGTCCAACTCACCCTGCGGTATGGGCCAGAGCTTGTATTTAGCATTGGTATTTTCCCTGGTCTGATTTCTTGTCTTCAGTCTTTTGGCAAGTGTTGCTGTATAGCTGGGAACTCCGTCTGCATCAAAGCTTGGTGCAGCAGCAGGATCAGTGAGGCTCAAAGAAACACCCACCACAGGGCCTGTCATGGCCTTGTTGTAAATATCCCATCTCCGCAGGTCCATGAGCCTTACTCCTTCACCCGCCAACTCAACTGCCCGCTCCCTTCTGATCAGTTCTCTCAAGGCTGCTTGTGTACCCGTTGTAACAGCAGGTTGACCAGCACGAGCCCTTACTGCATTGATCGCAGCAAAAACAGTTGGATCAATTTCATTGAGTTCAATTTTGGCCTCAGCATAGGTCAACAATACATCCGCATAACGCATCAGGATATAGCCTGTTTTTGTTTCCCACGAATATTGCGTTGAATCAATGTATTTGCTCCATACATATCCAACACCGCCTGAAGAACCGGTAGATCCTGCAAACCATGGAGAATTGAGGAACCCAATCCAATCAATATTGCTGGCAACATTGTCGTACCGGTTGGTGCTCCAATTCCATTTGATGCGCACATTGGTATAGATATTGTAGATGGTACGTTCTTTCGGCTGCACATAAGGCAGAGAAGGCGATTTTGCTGTATTGTGCACCATCGTATCTCCTTGTGAATAAATGGTCCACTTCAACCTGTTATCGCGATTGGCTGAAGGATTCCTTGGATTATACAATGGAGATTGGTCGATCCTTCTGCCATCTTTCATTTCATAGCGATCAAACAATGGCTGTGAAGGGAAATGACTGCTCTGTGAAGTTCCCACCTGGCGGGGAATCGTTAGAACAGCGAGCCAGTTTTGAGGATCCAATACATCGGTTGGATAGGTCTGGGCAAAAAGGATTTCACGGTTTGCATTGGTACGCTGGCCGGCCAACATGAATAAATCGGTATAGCGAGGATTCAGGCCATAAGCATTCATGTCCATGGCTGCTTTGGATGCTGTTGCAGCTGTTCTGTTGTCTTTTATCAGCATCGCCAACTTGGCTTTGAGACCCAGTGCAACACCTTTGTTCACCCTTCCATACAAAATAATAGGACTGGCCCCAGCTGCATCAAACAATGAAACGGCTTCATCTAGATCCTTGTACAGTTCTTGTGCGGCAGTTGCAACAGGAGTTCTGGACAATGCCTCATACTCCGAAGGCAACAATGGCTTGGTGTAGAAAATGGGATCACCAAACCATCCCATGAGGTGATAATAAGCCCAGGCACGGAGCACAAGACCCTCGGCCCTGATGCGGCTATAGGTTCTTGGAGCAGCTGCAGCCTGGCCTTTCTTCATGCCATCCAGAAGGTAGTTGGCCCTTGAGACAAGCTTATACGCTTGGCTCCAGGCTGTTGAGGTCAGTGCATTGCCCACAAGGAATGGACCACCATCTCCCATTGCCACTTGGTCTTCGGAATTACCTGTGCGCTTGATGGCCAGGTCTGTAGCAGATTCAATTGCAAAATGAAGTGGGGTATTGTTGGCCAATGCCCAAAAAGAGGCCGCATAAACACCATTCAAACCAAGCTCCATTTCTTGCTCGGTGGCAAGAAATGTTTCTGATGAAATACTGTCCAGTGGCTGCCTGTCCAGGAACTTGTCACAACCACCAAGGGCCGCAAGCAAGAACAGGAAACTATATGTAAAAATCTTTTTCATGTTAAATGTTTTACTTGGATTAGAAGTTGAGGTTCACGCCTACAGTGAAGGTTTTCATCAAAGGATAAAACTGGCCTGTCTGGCTGTTGATTTCCGGATCAAATCCATTCCAGGTATCTGAGAACGTCAACAGGTTTTGTCCACTCGCGTAAACCTTTGCGCCAGTAATCTTCAGTCTTTTGATGACTGATGAAGGCAGCCTGTATCCAAGATTGATGTTCTTGATCCTGAAATAGGCAGCACTCCTGATCCATTTGTCTGATGCAACAAAATTTGTTCCACCTGAACCGGAAGGCAGCAAACGAGGGAAGGTTGCATTGGTATTGGTAGGCGTCCAATAATCCTTGTGGATAGAAAGCAATGAAGCAACAAAATCACTGCTGTTAAAAGGAATAGCCCCTGTACCGCTGAGATAATTGTTCCTCATCCCTACACCTTGTCCGAACAAGTTAAGGTCAAAGTTTACATAGCTGAGGTTAAGGTTTACACTGTACTCATAGCGGGGAAAGCTGTTGCCGATAAAGGTCCTGTCAAATGCATCAATCTTTCCATCGGGTTTTCCATCAGCACCACCGATATCGGCATATTTTACATCTCCAGGCTTGGGGCCATTGGCAGTGGTAGCACTGTAGGGAACACCAAACTGAAGCGGTGAACTGGTGATATCATTGGCATCCTTGAAATATCCAATTGACTGATAACCAAAATAAGACCATAAGGCCTGACCAACTGCTGTACGTTCAGAACCTGCATCCAGGAAAGGCACACCAGGCAATGCTGTCACTTCGTTCACAACATCACTCAGCATTAAGGTCGCATCAAGCTTAAACTTCTTGCTGATATTGGCTTTGTAATTGGCACTCACTTCCCAACCTGTATTGGTCATGTCTCCGGCATTTACAAATGGAGCGCTCAAGCCGATGTAAGAAGGAATGGGCCTTACCAAAAGAATTTCGCTGATGGAGCGCTTGTAATAATCAAACGTCAGGGTAAGGTTTCTCTTCACTGTAAGGTCTATACCCACGTTCATCTGTGCTGAATTCTCCCAGGTGATGCCTGGGTTGGGTGCATCCAGCAAAGCATATCCCAACGTGGTAACATTGTTCAAATAAGTACTTGTACCATTGTTGGGATTCGAATAGGTTGAAGTCTGGTAATTCACAGCAAAAGGATAGATTTCCGGTAATGCCTGATTACCAAGCAAGCCATAGGAGGCCCTGATCTTTCCGAAACTGATCAGGTCTGACAAGCCATCAAAGAATTTCTCTTTTGAGAATATCCATCCTGCCGAAGCCGATGGGAAAAAGCCCCATTGCTTGTTCAATGCCTGTGAAAACCTTGATGATCCATCGTATCTGCCGTTGACCTCCAAAAGATATTTATCATCAAAACTATAGTTCAACCTTGCGTAGAAACCAGCCAGTGCAGTTTGGTAGGCAGAACCGGCATTGTTCCTGTCTGCAGCACCAAGGTTCAGATAAGGCTGATCTGGATTATTGAAACCTGTTCTGGATGCGGAGATGCCTTCATACAAGAACTCCTCAGTTTGACCACCGGCCAATAGCTTGAAACGATGGTTGCCAACATTTTGGGAAAAAGTTGCTTGCGCGAGCATTGTATTCCTTGTATTAGAAGAATAAGATTCTCCAAGGCTTGTAGAACCAGGCCATTGGCTGATCTTGTCATATGCTGACGTAACAAGGTTGGGCACATAGATGTCTGCATTCTTGGTAAATGTCTTGCCATGGGGAGTCCAATGTTCACGAGACCAATAGGCTTCCAACTCAAGGCTCTCAATGGGTTTGTAGTTGAGTGCGATTTTACTCAGGAATGAATTGTTTTCAGAAACGGATGTACCAGCCGCTTCAGCCTGGGCAAGCGGGTTCCTGTTATTGGTCTGCCCTGCAGTTCCATACATGCCCGGACCAAATTTAGCAGCACCGATCGCAGGCAATCCAATGGCCTGGCGGATGATAAATTCAGGACTGGATGTTGAAGGAGATGTATTCTTGCTGAAGTTATAATTGAAAACCCCGCTCAAGGTCAGGTTTTTCCTGAGTTTGAAATCCGGATTAAATCGGATGTCATAGCGCTTGAAACTGTTGTTGGGAATCAGGCCCTGCTGATCCAGATAAGTAACGGAGGTGAATACATTGGTATTTTCCCCACCCGAGTTAAGCGTTACGTTATGGTTCTGCATCAATGCAGAATTGGTGAAAAGAAGGTCCACCCAGTCGTTGTCAATCACATCAAGG
>JAIPBY010000005.1 GCA_021738605.1 Chitinophagaceae bacterium
TTTTCACCCCTTCAGGCCTTATTTTTACCAATAATGAAGGGAACCTTATCATCGCTCTTCCAAACGCTGACAAAAAGAAATTCACCCTTAGGGTCTTCAAGGAAGACGGCACGCCCATGTTTCACATGAGAAATATCAAGGAACCCCAGCTGTTGATAGACCGTTCCAATTTTCTGCACAGCGGATGGTTCAAATACGACCTTTATGAAGATGAAAAACTAAGGGAGCAAAACAGGTTTTTTATCCCTCCAGAGGGGAAATGATGCTGCACTGAAATACTTCTTCAAAGTTTTTCATGATCAGCGCCTTTACCTCTGCCATGGGCACTTCCCTTCCCAGCTCTTTTTGTAATGACGTAACTTGTTTATCGGGAATTCCACAAGGCACAATGGAACTGAAATAATTGAGATCAGTGTTTACGTTGAGTGCGAATCCATGCATGGTAACCCATCTGCTGCAACGGACCCCCATTGCACATATCTTTCTGGCCATCATTTTGTTGGATGGATCTAACCAAACACCCGTTTCTCCTGGACTCCTGTCTCCTTTCAAGCCATAATGGTCCAAAGTAAGGATGATGACATCCTCCAGACACCTGAGGTATCTGCCAATATCGGTGAAGAATTTTTCAAGATCAATGATGGGATATCCCACCACCTGGCCAGGCCCATGAAAGGTGATGTCGCCTCCCCGGTTGGTGGGGTAATAGCCAATATTCCTTTTGGCCAATTCCTCCTTGCTGATCAGCACATGTTCTTCCTTGCCACTTTTTCCCAGGGTGTACACAGGAGGATGTTCACAAAATAGCAAGTGATGAATGGTTTCACCAGCGTCCTCTCCCTTGGCAAGCTTTATCTTTTTGGCTGTATTCTCCAGCAGCAAGCTGTCTTGGAAGCGCCATGCTTCGCCATATTCAATGTCTCCCAAGTCCCTGAAATAAACCTCTTGCTTCATCTTCTTTCAATTGGTGTACAAACACGTTAACTTTGCAAAAATACGCTTTATGCCGCAGGAGAACAGCAATGAAATGATGGGTGAGGATATCCTTGAGCAAGGATCAGAAGAATTGTATGAAAGGCTGGCCATAGAAGTGGACAAAGGCCAGGAACCCCTGAGAATAGATAAATTCCTTTTGAACAGGGTGGTCAATACATCCAGGAACAAGATCCAGCGGGCCATAGACAATGGCATGGTGCTCGTCAACAACCAGCCGATCAAGGCAAATTACAAGGTCAAGCCGGCAGACCAGATTATTTTTTACTCAGATACTGATCCCGTTACTTACGAGATCATTCCTGAAAAACTGCCTTTGAATATTGTATACGAAGATGACCATATCTTACTGATCAACAAACCCGCAGGAATGGTGGTCCATCCCGGTTCTGGCAATTTCAGCGGCACATTGATCAATGGCGTTGCATGGCATTTGCGTGAACAACAACCCGACCTTGATGAAACCAAACTACCCAGGTTTGGCATGGTGCACAGGATTGATAAAAACACAACCGGTCTGATTGTGCTGGCAAAGTCTGAATTGGCTGCTGTAAAGCTTGCCAGGCAATTCTTTGAACATACAGTAAAAAGAAGGTATATGGCCCTGGTATGGGGAAATTTTGATGAGGTGGAAGGCACCATAGAGGGCAATATTGGAAGACATCCCAGGTTCAGAAAATTGATGGATGTATTTCCTGATGGTGACCAGGGGAAGCATGCTATTACCCATTATACAGTGTTGGAAGACCTCAAATATGTGAGCCTTGTGGAATGCAGGCTAGAAACGGGAAGAACCCACCAGATCAGGGTGCATATGCAACACCGCGGTCATCCATTGTTCAACGATGATGTATATGGGGGTGACAGGGTAGTAAAAGGAACAGTTTTTACAAAATACAAGCAGTTCGTTGACAATTGTTTTGATCTGTGCAAACGCCAGGCCCTGCATGCAAAAACGCTTGGATTCATTCACCCTGCTACTGGCGAGGAAATGCTTTTTGAAAGTGAGCTGGCTGATGATATGAAAGCAGTCATCCAGAAATGGAGGGGTTATTCCAACAATGCTCAGTTGATGTCAAGGTCATAAATGGTAGCCGTAAACAAGCCGCGCTCCTTGCCCTTGATCAGTACTCCCCAGTTGCCATCATAGCGAATGATTTTGGGGTATAGAAATTTACCCATCTTTCCTATCTCCACTTGCATGGAAACATTGAACTTGTAGACCCCCGCATTATAGCTCATGCTGTAATTGCGGGCCATCACTTCGAATGTATCATAGTTGAACCAGGTAGTCATTTCATCAATGACCACATCATCTTTTTTGTAAAAAGCCAGGTCCTCCTTGATTTTCAAGACAAAAAGATAGGCTGGCTTGCCCTTGTATTCCTGGATATCAATGCTGAAATCATACAAATCGGAATGTGCCTTGTCAAAAACCTTGACCTTGTCTCCCATCAGGGGAATACCAGGGATATCTTTCCCGGGATTGAAAAACAACATCTTCAATTGCTCCTTGTGCTTGTCCAGCCCTTTCTTTCCCCTCAGGGTTAAATTGATGTCCTTGATTACATTCGACTGGCTGCAGACGGTGTCTTTTGAGAAGAAAAGGGAAGCATAGAGCTGAGCAGTATAGTAGTTGTAATCACCCCCAGCCTTGTAAAAATCGCCGGTGGTTTTTTCCTCAATTACCTTGGTTACCCTACAGGACCTGGAAGCCCATTGACGGGTCTTGCTGAAAAGGCTGGCTTCTACCTTCCCCTTTTTATCAAACATGCGTACGTCATTAAGGGAAGAATAATTGAGCACCCTTAGGTTTTTGAATGCCTTGTAAAAAGTGGTATCGTTTTCAACGCGTTTGATGAACCCTGGCACATTGGTGCCACTCCTGATCACAACCGGCGAAAGGGTTACCTGACGGCCTTGGTCATTGATGGTGGTGTCTTTCAGCTGGGCAATAAGGTCCATGGGCAACCAACCCAACAGCAGCATTGAGACCAATATCTTCATGTTGTTCATCACTGCAAAAATACAACCCAATCAGAGAACATTATTTTTTGTTTCCTGTCTGCTGGATTTCCCTGTTCATTTCCATGATGTCGACCGGCTGAGAAAAATCACCCAGCAACCATTTGCTGAAATAATCCCCCATTTGCCAGAAGAAATACTCCGTCATGTCTCCATAACCGTGTCGTTGCCCTGGCAACAAGACCAGGTCAAACCGTTTGTTGGCCTTGATCAATGCATTGGCCATGCGAATGGTATTGCCGGGATGAACGTTGTTGTCAATATCCCCATGAGACAGCATCAAATGCCCTTTGAGGTTCTTGGCCAGCTCTGAATTTTTTTCAATCGCATACAGAAAACTGGTATCTCCTTTTTCAGAGACCTGCTCTCTCACCCCATGGTGCTTCTCGCTCCACCACCTGTTGTAAATATTGTTTTCATGGTTGCCCGCCGAAGACACAGCAACTTTGAAGAAATCAGGATAGACCAGCATCGCAGCAGTTGACATGAATCCACCACCGGAATGTCCATGAATGCCCACGCGGCTGATGTCCATGTAACTGAACCTTTGTCCGAGTTGTTCAATGACTGTTTTCTTGTCGGCCAAGCCATAGTCGCGCAGGTTGCCGTAACCATAGTTGTGGTACCATTTGGACCTTGAGGGATGACCACCCCTGTTGCCCAAGGTCACCACAATAAAACCAAACTGCGCGAGCCTGTCTACGCGGTCCATTCCTCGTCCAAAGGCTTTGTTCACGGCTTCTGTCTGAGGTCCTGGGTAGACGTATGCAACAACAGGATATTTCTTGGTGGAATCAAAATCAAAGGGTTTGTATACCACGCCATACAGATCTGTGATACCATCATCGGCCTTGGCGATAAAGGGTTCAGGAAATTTGTATCCGGCATGCATCAGCGATGAAAGATCTGCTTTCTCCAGGTCCATTATTTTCTTTCCTGTTACATCAAACAAAGCCGAAACGGGTGCAGTATTGACCCTGGAAAAATTATCAACAAAAAAACGTTTGGTATCATCAAGGTTGGCACTATGGTCATGGTCTCCGGGGTTGAGCAGTTTCAAACCGCTGCCATCCAATACTGTTTTGTACAAATGAAGGTAGTAGGGGTCTTCTCCAGCCTCCTTGCCATTGGCGGTAAAATAAACTGTTCTTGTTTTGTCATCAACGTCCTCCATTTCCTCTACATGCCATGGCCCGGAGGTGATCTGTGATTTCATTTTACCGGAAGAATCATAGAGGTAGAGATGCCCCCATCCGTCGCGTTCGCTCCAATGGATGAATTCCTTTCCATTGCTAAAAAACAATGGCTTGCGGACTTCAAGATAGGTATTCATTCTCTCCTCCACCAGCACCTTGACTTGTTTGGATGCAAGATCAAATGCACAAACATCAATTCGTTTGAGGTCACGGCTGGTTCTGCTGAAATAAAATTTGGTATCATCTCCCATCCAGATCATTGGACGGCGCTCATCATCACGGGCTCTTTTTTCAACATTGGCAGACCATATCCCCAGCTCCTGGTCTTTGAACTGGGAGGCATCAATTTTTTGCATTTTTTTAGCGACCATGTCAAACACCATCATTTCCCTTATGGGAGCCTCTTTTTCTCCAGGCATGTGGTATTTATAGGTTTCCAGTGTCGGGCGTGGCTCGGCGATGCTGTTGATGACCCAGAGGTCTTTTACATTACGGCTATCGGTTCTTGTGATGACAAAACTGCGGGAGTTTGGCGACCACATCAAGCCTGCAAATTTTCTTTTTTTGCGGTTGGCAACCTTTTCAAGGTTGGTCTCACCAAATGATTCACCAAATCCATAATTTTCAATGCCATCAGTGGTCAGCTTTTCTTCAACGATGGTACTGTCATCTTCCTTTGCAATGGCTTTTCGCAGGTTGGCAGAATCCATCCTGTACAAATTGAAATCCCTTGCAAATACCACCCATTGCTGATCGGGTGAAATATTGGCCCAGGAAGGCTTTTGGGTTGGCTTCTTGTGGTCTTTCAACTCAACAAGCGAATCAAGGGTGATATTGTATTGAAAATGAAAAACCTTTTTTTCTTTGGTGGCAGGACCTTTTTTGGTGGTGTCTTTTTTCTCAACATCCTGGGTGCTTTTCACCTCGAACTGGATCCAGTTCTCATCCTTTACAAACTTTAGGTTATCGATGGAAAGGTGTTTGCCATCAAAAGGATCCTTGACGATTTTTGTAATGGATGCAGCCAACTTGTCATTGTCAAACATCGGTACCTTGGACATTTTTACCGGATCCACGACATACCATTTTTTACCAGCGGTTGTTTCATAGGTGTACCAGAACTTGACGCCGCCTTTCATCCAATGAGGATCTACGGCAGTAGAGAACAACATTTTTTCCAATTTTTTGGGTGAGAACCTTGCAGCCAGTTCATAGTTGGCTTTGGCCACAGGCAGTTGTTGTGCAAAAGAAATCGTGCAGCTTGCTAATAGGAGCATCAAGAAAAAAATCCGTTTCATGCAGTTGGTTTTCGGTTGTGCATAAAGATAATCCCATTTTGTCTAAATTCGGGTTCATATGAACCGCCTGAAACAGCTTTTTATCACCCTCCCATTTCTGATGACCATGGCATTGAACAGCACTGCACAAAAGCAAAGGAGTTTCCTGGCCCTTGGTGATTCCTATACCATTGGCGAATCTGTGCCCATTTATGAATCCTTTCCTTATCAGACAGTACAACTATTGAGGAACAAAGGCATGAGCGTACATGCAGCTGAAATCATTGCCAAAACAGGCTGGACGACATATGAATTGATGGCTGGCATAGAGAAAACAACTTTTGCGCAACCCTACGACATTGTCACCTTGCTGATTGGCGTCAACAACCAATACCGTGGAAAAGATCCCTCAACGTATGAACAGGAATTTGAAAAATTATTGAAAAAGGCCGTCTCCTTTGCCGGTGGAAACAAACAACATGTTTTTGTGCTGAGCATCCCTGATTGGGGAGCAACGCCTTTTGCAGAAGGTAGGGACAGGAAGAAAATTGCAGCAGAAATTGATGTTTTCAACAGCATCAACAAGAAGATTACTGAAGCCAACGGTATCACATACATTTCAATCACTGAAGGAACCAGAGAAGTGCCTTCAAACCCGCAGTTGGTGGCAAAAGATGGACTTCATCCATCGGGCGATGATTATGCGCGATGGGCAGAGAAACTCAGCACAGCGATCATGGCCATAGCCTATTGAGCAGCTCCTTGACAATTTTGTAGGCGAAAATTCCAACAAATACCGCAATCCCCACACGGATTTCGGGCTTGTATTTTTGAACGAGTTGCCTTAAATGATTCATCATGCTTTGGCTTTTAAAAGTAAGATGTCTTGCCTTTGTTTTTAGAGATAATTCGACATTTCAGCAGCATAGGCCTTTGCCTTTTCTCCTGCCACAATTGCGAAATCATTGCCTGAAGAAGCAAAGATGATGTCGCGGCTTACATTGACCAAAAGCCCTACATCCTTGTTCATGGCCTTCTGTGAAATTTCTGCCAGACTACCTCCCTGTGCTCCAACTCCTGGAACCAAAAAGAAATGATCCGGTGATATTTTTCTCAGGTTGATGAATTCATCAGACCTGGTAGCGCCTACCACAAACATCAGGTTATCTGTAGATCCCCAGCCAGCAACAGTTTGAATCACCTTTTCATACAAACGGCCATCTTCTTTCAAGTCTTTCAATTCAAAATCAACCGCGCCGGGGTTAGAAGTGAGCCCAAGCACTATGGCCCATTTTCCTTCAAACTGAAGGAAGGGTTTTACGCTGTCCTCGCCCATATAGGGGGCAATGGTGATGGCATCAAAAGGGAGATTTTGAAGGAAGGCTATGGCATACTGGGTGGATGTATTGCCGATGTCACCGCGTTTTGCGTCAGCAATCCTGAAATGTGTTTCAGGAATGTAGTTGACTGTTTTTTCCATGGAAGCCCATCCACGCAGGCCCTGTGCTTCATAGAAAGCGGTATTGATTTTGTAGGAAACACAGTACGGCAAGGTTGCATCGATGATGGCCTTGTTGAAGGCAAAAATAGGATCCTCCTCCCCCAGCATGCATGCTGGCAACTTGCTGGGATCTGTATCCAAGCCTACACAGAGATAAGATTTTTTTGCCCTTATATGATCAATCAGTGCTTGTTTGGTCATGGTAAAAACTTGAAAATTAATGTGGTCATTTTCCTTTGTTTCTATGCTTGAACAGTTTTGTTCGTAGCATACACCTCAAAGATAATGGCTTTCAAAGCGCTATAAAAATGCCATACTTCAGTGAATGTATTGTAAAGCGGAACTGGTGCAAGGCGAATCACATTGGGCTCTCTCCAATCCACCATGAACCCTTTTTCAAACAACAGGTCATAGACCTCCCTTCCTTTCGCCTTAAACAAAAGGGAAACCTGACATCCCCTGGAATCAGGTGTTAGGCATTCAAAATGTTCAGATCCGATTTCATTGATCAAGGCTGAGAGCCAGGCCATCATTTTTTCCTGCTTTGCCAAAATATTTTTCCATCCGGCCTGGGTGAAAATATCCAGGGAGGATTTTAGACAGGCATACAGCAAGATGGATGGTGTACTCAACTGCCAGCCTGATGCGTCTGGTTCTGGCACAAATCGATTGTTCATGGCAAACCTTTCTGCTTTTTCATACCCCCACCAACCGGTAAGCCTTTTCAGGGTTTTATCTGCGTGATGCCTCTCATGTACAAATACAGCAGCCACAGCACCAGGGCCACCATTCAGGTATTTATAGGAACACCAGCAGGCAAAATCAATTTCCCATTCGTGCAGATTCAATTTCACATTGCCAATGGCATGGGCAAGGTCAAAACCAACCATTGCACCAGCTTCTCGAGAAGCCTTGCTTATCTGCTCCATGTCCAATAACTGTCCCGTATAGTAATTGATGCCACCAAGGAAAACCAAGGCCAGTTCATCAGCGTGGCTTTCGATTGCGTGTACAATGTCTTCATTGCGCATGGCAACATTCTCACTTCCTGCATTGACTTCTACCAGAATTTCCGATGGGTCAAGCCCCAGATGATGAAGAAAAGAATGGATGGCATATTGGTCGCTGGGGAATGCTTTGGACTCTACCAGTATTTTATTTCGCCTGCCAATCGGTTTGTAAAAACTAACCAGCATCAAATGTATGTTGACCGTCAGCTGGTTCATCACGCTGAGCTCGGAAGGCTTGGCACCAGCAATTACAGACAATGGCTCAAGCAAGGTATTGTGCAAATCCAACCATGGTGATTCCCCGGCAAAAAAAGATTCTACACCCTCATCAGCCCAATGCTGAAGGATCGTATTGATGGAAGTTGCAGTTGATTTGGGCTGAAGACCCAGTGAATTTCCCAAAAAATACATGCGCTGCTTTCCGTTTTTTTCAGGCACCAGGAAATGTTTCCTGAAACCTTTTAAAGGATCAGCTGCATCAAGCGACGCTGCAAAAGCTTCATTGAATTCGAATCTGTCCATTGTCAAATGCTTCCGGTTCTGCCACCATCTACAGGTATACAGATTCCATTGAGGTAAGAAGCTGCAGGAGACGCCACAAAAGCAGCAACAGCAGCAATTTCAGCAGGTGTTCCAAAGCGCTTGGCAGGAACGGAGGCTCTCATTTGAGCCTGCATTGTAGCCTTTTCAATATTCGCCCTTGCGGCAAAACTTTCAGCAACTGCCTCCAGTCTTGCAGTGGAAATGAATCCTGGCAGCAGGCTGTTCACTGTAATGCCATGCACAGCCAATTCGTTTGACATGGTTTTTGACCATGAGGCTACAGCTGCACGAATTGTATTGGAAACGCCAAGGTTATCCAGTGGAATACGCACAGAAGTTGAAATGACATTGATGATCCTTCCCCAGCCATTTTGTTTCATCGCAGGAACAACTGCCTGTGTGAGGATGTGGTTGCAAACAAGGTGTTGGCTGAAGGCTTCCTGGAAGGCCAGCGGATCTGCCGTTTCTATTGGCCCGGCTGAGGGGCCACCTGTATTGTTGATCAGGATGTCAATGGTAATCGCTTCTGTAATGTTGGCTAAAAGCTTCTTGACAGCATCGACATCCTTGAAATCAATTGCATGGCATGAATGAGATTGACCATTGGTCGCAGAAAGTTCTTTGACAGTCTTTTGAAGAGTGCTCAAATTCCTGGAGAGCAAAATACAAGAGGCTCCGAGCATGGCGAGTTCTATGGCAATGGCCTTTCCAATTCCTTGTGATCCGCCACAAACCAATGCCGTTTTATGTTGAAGAGAGAGCTCCATATTCCTTATTGTTCTTCTTCCATTTCACTGCGAATCTGGTCTGATAATTTCACCAACACCTTGTCGATGCGATGACCATCCATATCCATAATTTCAATACCAAATCCTTTCCATTCAAAATGTTCACCGGTTTCTGGTATGCGCTCAAGCGTGTGCAAGATGAATCCTGCGAGTGTATCAAATTCCTGCTCCCCTTCATTCATCCAATCTGCCTTTTCAAACCTGGTGAGGAAATCATAAAACGGAATCTGTGCATCAACAAGAAAACTTCCATCTTCCCTTTCAATAATTTCATAATCCTGCAAATCATGTTGAGGTAGGTCTCCCACGATCGCTTCCAACAAATCATTCAACGTTACCAAACCAAGAAGGGTTCCATACTCGTCCACCACAAAGCTGGTATGGATTTTGGAGACTTTAAACTTTTCCAGCAGTTGATAAGGGCTGATGTTTTCCGGAACAAAAAGAGGATTTTTCATGGTATGCTTGAAAGAAACCTCATCGGGTGTAACATACATATCCTTGATGGATACAATACCCTTGATCTGGTCGATGGATTTGTCGCATACCGGATAAACGGAATGCGGCTCTTTCAAGATTTTTTCTCTGATGCTCTGCTCATTGTCATTGACATCAAACCAGATTACATCACTGCGGTGGGTCATCAAAGAGGTAATATTTCTGTCTCCGAGATGGAAAACCCGCTGGATGATTTCCTGCTCGGTTGCTTCAATGGCACCATGTTCGGTTCCTTCATTGATGATGGCTTTGATCTCTTCCTCCGTCACTTGTGAATCATCTGTCTTAATCCTTAATATTTTCATGATTAGTGTGGTGGTGTTCACCAACAACCAGACAAAAGGATAAGCTATGGTTGAAATCAGCCGCATAGGAGCCGCAACAGTTTTGGCTATTTTCTCAGGATTGGATAATCCAAGCCTTTTGGGAACAAGTTCACCAAACACGAGAGAAAAAAAAGTGATAATGACAACAACTGCCGCTGTTGCAATACCTCTGCTGTAGGCTGCAAAGGCAGGCAGTCCTTCCAGAAAGACAGCTACATCATCAACAATCTTATCTCCTGAAAATATACCTGTAAGAATTCCGATGGTCGTAATGCCTATTTGAACCGTGGACAAAAAAGAATCGGGCTTTTGTGCGAGTACCAGTGCATATTTGGCTCTTAAATCTCCTTTGTTCGCCTGCCCCTCGAGTCTGGCCTTTCTGGCAGAAACCAAGGCAATCTCTGCCATAGAAAAGAATCCATTGATCAGGATCAGAAAGAAGAGAATGAGCAACTCGTTCATATGCTATATTGCTGTAAAGATAGGGCCTGCCTGCTGATTTGTGCACCCGTCAGTCCAAAAACTATCCCCAAACTAGCCCCAACCAGCACATCGGAAGGATAATGGACTCCTACGTATACCTGGGCATATGCAATAGCAAAGGCCCAAATGAACAAAAGATTGAACCATTTTGAAATTCTGCGCATGGTAGACACAACATAGGTAGCAAATGCAAAATGATTGACCGCATGAGAGGAGGTAAAACTGCCATTGGCGCCACAATACCGGGCAAGAAACCTGATTTGACCCGCCATGAAGGGATCCCTGCAAGGCCTTGGCCTGTCAAAATAGGATTTGATGACGTGGCTGCTTATCAGGTCACAACATGCAATCAGGGCTATTGCACCCAATACCCACCAGATGGCTTTTTTACCAAAAACCTGAAAAGAGTAGAAAACAATAAAAACATACAAGGGGACATGAAAAATAGATTCCCGCAAGAAAAGAAAAAGATCATCCAAAACAGGGTGAATCAATTGGCGATTCAGCAGTAGCATTAACTGATAATCAAGGTGTAACACCTGCTGAATAAAAGACATTTGATCAGAATGCAACATAAACATACTGTAAAATTAAGCAGTATTTCCAGGAAATGGAATGTCAGGGAAGTTAACAAAAAGCATAAAGTCAATAAAAACCAGTTTGCAATCATATTTAGTTGATGGAACAGGCTTTATTTTGTAATTTTGCATCCTTAAAATTTTGAATTTGGCATTGATTAAAAGCATTTCTGGAATCAGGGGAACCATTGGCGGGAAACCGGGTGAATCGCTTACCCCATTGGATGTGGTAAAGTACACAGCAGCGTTTGGAGAATGGGCAATGGCAGAGGGTAATAAAAAAATTATCATTGGAAGAGATGGAAGAATGAGTGGCCCGATGATTGCAGGACTTGTTGCCCAAACACTTGTTGCAATGGGTGCAGAAGTCATTGATCTGGGACTTTCAACAACACCAACTGTTGAGTTTGAAGTGGCTGCAGAAAATGCTGCAGGGGGAATCATCATCACAGCCAGCCATAACCCCAAAGAATGGAATGCACTCAAATTGCTGAACGATAAAGGCGAATTCATCAGTGCTGAAGTAGGTGCGCAGATCCTTAACAACGCAGAGCTGGGCAATATCAATTTTTCACAGGTTGAAAAAGCGGGAAATATTACAACAAAATTTGATCATGCAGACAGGCATCTTGATGCGATAGTATCTCATGCACTTGTCAATAAAAATTTAATTGAAAAGCAAAACCTCAAAATTGTCGTTGATGCCATCAACAGCAGCGGTGCAGTTTTTGTGCCCATCCTCCTTAAAAAACTGGGTATTCAAGAACAGAACATCATTGTTTTGAATGGAGAGGTCAATGGAAAATTTGCCCACAATCCTGAACCATTGCCTCAACACCTGTCTCAACTTTCTGCTGCAGTAATTTCCAACAAGGCAGATCTTGGTATTTCAGTTGACCCTGATGTTGACAGGCTTGTATTGGTTTGTGAGGATGGATCCATGTTTGGCGAAGAATACACATTGGTTGCAGTGGCAGACTATGTGCTTGGTAAAACCAAAGGAGATACGGTAAGCAACCTTTCATCAACAAGAGCGCTGAAAGACATCACTGAAAAGCATGGAGGGAAATATCATCCTGCAGCTGTTGGTGAAGTCAACGTTGTGGCTAAAATGAAGGAGGTTAATGCGGTTATTGGTGGCGAAGGTAACGGAGGCATCATTGTTCCAGATTTTCATTATGGAAGGGATGCGCTCATTGGCATTGCACTTTTCCTGACGCATCTTTCACAATCAAGCAAAACCGTCAAACAACTTCGCAGCAGCTATCCAGACTATTTCATCAGCAAAAACAAGATAGAAATGGATGGCACAACCAACCTTAATCTTGTTTTTGAGAAACTGAAAGAAAAATATAAATCAAATCCGTTGAATACCATCGACGGATTGAGGATTGAATTTGACAATGACTGGGTTCATTTGAGGTCAAGCAATACCGAGCCCATCATTCGGATCATTGCTGAGAGCAATTTCGAAACTACCGCCAACAATATCGCATCAAAACTCATCCGCGACATACAGGAATCATTGTAAACCCTGTTTCGTATATTTGAAAAAACAGGATAGGACATGGCCGCCAGAATATACTTTGACAATGCTGCTACCACACCCATAGACCCGATGGTGTTCGAGGCAATGACGCCTTATTTCACTGAACATTTCGGCAATCCCTCTTCTATTTATTCTTATGGAAGGGAAAACAGATTGGCCATTGAAAAAGCCCGTAAATCAGTAGCGGCAAGTCTTCATGCCCATCCATCAGAAATATTTTTCACCAGTGGAGGAACAGAAAGCAGCAATACCGCCATTTTTGCAGCAATAAAGGAATTGGGCTGTACCAGAATCATCAGTTCTCCGATAGAACACCACGCAACACTTCATACCTGCAACTTTATTGCAGGCAAGGGTGACGCAACGCTTGAATTTGTAAACATCCTTCCCAATGGTCATGTTGACCTCCATGATCTTGAGCAGAAACTGTCTTCCTCTTCAGAGAAAACATTGATCACCCTGATGCATGCCAACAATGAAATTGGCAACATGACCAATATCAAGCGAATTGGAGAACTGGCCCAGCAATACAATGCAGTTTTTCATGCAGATACTGTTCAGACCGTAGGACATTTTCCCATCAACCTGGCCGAAATAAATGTTGATTTTATCACAGGTGCTAGCCATAAATTCCATGGTCCAAAGGGTGTGGGCATCTTGTACATCAATGCAAACAACAAAGTAAATCCATTCATTCATGGAGGGGGGCAGGAAAGAAACATGAGGGCGGGAACAGAAAATATTTATGGCATTGTGGGATTTGCCAAGGCGCTGGAAATTTCCATGCAAAACCATGAAGTTGATCACGCAAAAATCGCTGCATTAAAATCACACCTCAAAACATCACTGCAAGAAAATATCAAAGGGGTTGTTTTCAATGGCGACCCAGAAGGAGAAAGCCTCTATACGGTATTGAGTGTCGGTTTTCCAAGAACAGAAAAATCCGACATGCTGCTTTTCAATCTGGACATCAGAAATATCTGTGTTTCAGGGGGTAGTGCCTGCAGCAGTGGCGCCAACCAAGGCTCTCACGTGATCAATGCACTCCAGTTACCGGAGCAATCCACGGTTAGATTTTCCTTCAGCAAGTACAATACCAGGCAAGAAGTTGACGCCCTCATTGAGGCCCTCAAAGAACTGGTATGATCAATTGATTTTTTTCTTGACCTCACTCAAAATAACCAGCGCCTCCACAGGAGTAAGGTTGTTTACATCAACCCCACTCATCATTTCCCTGATGCCTGCAAACACTTCAGTATGGGTATCGAAGATGGAAAGTTGAACACCGGGAACATCTGGTTTTAGTTCAGAAAAAACAGAAACGCCCTGCTTCTTTTCAAGCTCTCTCAAGATCTCCTCGGCCCTTTTGATCAATAAAGGAGGCATACCAGCCATTTGGGCAACATGAATACCAAAACTATGGGTACTTCCGCCCGGAGCCAGCTTTCGCAAGAAAATGATCCTGTTGTCAACCTCCTTGTGGGTAATATGAAAATTCTTGATCCTGGGAAGCCGAAGCTCAAGCTCATTCATTTCATGATAATGGGTAGCGAACAATGTTTTGGGACGTTGATGGGCATCATGCAAAAATTCTGCGATACTGCAGGCGATGGAAATACCATCATAGGTAGAGGTACCCCTGCCGATTTCATCCAGAATGACAAGACTCCTTGATGAGATATTGTTGATGATACTGGCCGTTTCATTCATCTCTACCATAAATGTTGACTCCCCGCCGCTGAGGTTATCCGATGCACCAACCCTTGTAAATATCTTGTCTGTTATCGGAATGATTGCCTCCTGTGCTGGCACATAACTTCCCATGTGCGCCATCAGTGTGATGATAGCGGTTTGTCTGAGCAAGGCACTCTTACCACTCATGTTTGGCCCTGTCAAAATAATCAACTGACAATTGTCCTGATCAAGGTGGAGATCATTGGCAATATAGGCATCTCCTGGTTTCAAGAGATGCTCAATTACAGGATGCCGTCCTGCAATGATGTGGAGATCCCCTCGCTCATGAATTGTTGGTCTGCAATATTTATGGGTTTCTGCATTGGTGGCAAAACTGGACAGACAATCAATAACGGCAATGGCATGAGCATTCTGCTGCATGGGAATAATATATTCCTGCAACGCCGAAAGCAGTTGATCATATATCTTTGATTCCAGCTGTAGTATTTTGTCCTCAGCACCCATGATCTTTTCTTCATACTCTTTCAACTCAGGGGTAATATACCTTTCCCCATTGGTTAGGGTTTGCTTCCTGATCCAATCCGCAGGAACCTTGCTCTTGTGTGCATTACTGACCTCAAGATAATATCCGAAAACATTGTTGAACCCTATTTTCAAGGAACTGATGCCGGTATTCAAAGCCTCTCGCTGTTGAATTTCTACCAGCACGTTTTTACCTCCCCTTGCAAGGCTGCGGTAATGATCAAGGTCTGCATCAACACCTGTTGCAATATATCCACCCTTTACGGTCTGGGCAGGTGCATCATCTGCAATTTCCCTTATAATTTTCTCCTTGATAATACTGCATCCGTTGAGTTGTTCCGCAAGCCTGAACAGGTAAAGATCCTGCAAATCTTCGGCAGCGACTTTGATCAAACTGACCTGCTCCAGCCCATTGGCCAATTGCAACATCTCACGGGGACCAATTTTTCTGGGGGGTATCTTGCTCGCCAATCTTTCAATGTCTCCACATTGTTTTATACTTTGTAAGACACCTGCTTTCCAGTCCCTGTTGGCCATAATATCAGCAACAAGTGATGCACGTTCTTCGATCTGTTCTTTTTGCACAAGAGGCATCAGTACCCATCTACGCATCAGGCGCGCGCCCATAGGAGAAACAGTACTATCAATGGTCTTCAACAATGTTGCCCCGCCATCAACACCTGCATAAATAAGCTCAAGGTTTCTGATGGTAAACTGGTCCATCCAGAGATACTCATCCCTGTTGATCCTGTGGATAGAAGCAATATGACTGGTATTTGGATGTACCGTATCACCAAGATAGTGCAGCACTGCCCCGGCTGCAACAATACCCTCTTCCATGTCTTCAACGCCATACCCTTTCAGGGAATGTGTGCCGAAATGCCGCAGCAAAGCCTCCTCTGCATACCTGTGGTCAAAAATCCATGGATCCAATCCATAGGTATAAAACTTTTTGCCCAACTGATTCCCAAGGTCTGCCTGTCGCCCTTTTTGAAAAACAACTTCGGCAGGTTGGAATGTCTGCAGGAGCTTATCCGTGTATTCATGGTCCCCCTGCGCCACAAAAAACTCACCAGTGGAGATATCCAAAAAAGAAATCCCGTTGACCTGCTCTCCAAAATGAATGCCTGCAAGAAAATTATTGCTGTTGTGTTCCAGTAATTTGTCGTGTGTCGCCAGGCCAGGAGTAACCATTTCAGTCACGCCCCGCTTTACAATGCCTTTCACCATTTTGGGATCTTCCAGCTGGTCACAGATGGCCACCCGAAAACCAGCCTTGACCAGTTTATGCAAATAACTGTCAAGCGAATGGTGGGGGAAACCCGCCAATTCAAGGGTTGAGGCAGCACCATTGTTTCGCTTGGTCAACGTAATACCCAATACTGCTGATGATTTGATGGCATCTTCACCAAAGGTTTCATAAAAATCTCCTACCCTGAACAAAAGGATGGCATCGGGATACTTCTGCTTAATAGCCCGGTGCTGTAGCATCAATGGCGTATCGTGGACATTTTTTGACATGTTGGTATATTGAAAACCTTCTCCAAAAATACGAAAGCGCAGGAAGAGTCATTGAACAATTAGTCCACATTCAATGCCTTATGTCTACCTGTAAAATGTCTGAAGCCAAGAAAACAATGATCTTTATCATTTATCACAACGGAGCGATACAGTAGCTTCCACCAAAAACCTGCATGTCTTCAACAACCAAAATTAGTACAGCCTACACCCTTTACAACAAAGCTGAGTTGGTCAGGGGTGGCAGAGAATATTTTTTCATTCTGCACGACATGATTGACAATGCGCGTAAATCCATCCAACTTCAGGTATATATTTTTGAGGAGGATGAGACAGGAAAAGAGGTGGCCTCAAGATTGATCAAGGCAGCGAAAAAAGGGATAAGGGTTCAGGTTTTGCTGGATGGTTATGCATCAAAAGGATTATCCAAAAGCTTTAAAAACAGCATGCGCGAAAGTGGCATCAGGTTGCGTTTTTTTGAACCCATTTTCAAAGGGGGTAATTATTATTTTGGCAGACGGCTTCACCATAAAATTGTTGTTTGTGATGGCATTGTTTCACTTGTTGGGGGCATCAATATTTCAGATAGATACAACGATATGCCGGGAACACCTGCCTGGCTGGATTGGGCGATCAAAGTGGAAGGAGAAGCCTCTTTTGAATTATTCAAACTTTGCAACCAATGTTATAGCAAAAAACCTGAAGATTGGTTGGCATTGCCAAAACAGGATATTGTCAATGCCCTGGATACCAACTTGCATTGCCCAATCAGGATAAGAAGAAACGACTGGGTTATGGGAAGGAATGAAATTTCTGCTAGCTATATGGAAATGTTCAAAAAAGCTAGATACGAGATCATCCTCATGTCCAGCTATTTTATTCCGAGTCTTTTTTTCAGAAACAATATCATCAAAGCACTGAAAAAAGGGGTAAAGATCAAACTGATTCTTGCAGGAATCTCTGACGTAGGCATTGCAAAATATGCTGAACGTTATCTTTACAGATGGGCAGTAAGACATGGAATTGAAATACATGAATACAATCACAATATCCTGCATGGCAAAATTGCAATTGCTGATGGGAAAATCATTACCATAGGCTCTTACAACATCAACGATATCAGTGCACTTGCGAGCATTGAATTAAATCTTGATGTGGAAGATGGTACATTTTCAAAGGATGTCCACCAACAGCTCATGAAAATCATTGGCAATGATTGTAGCAGGATCTCTCCCATCAGCATCATCCGGACTTATCGTCCTTTAGAAAGAATCCTGCAATGGATATCCTACGAAACAGTGAGACTACTTTTCAACCTCTTCACTTTTTACTTCTCAAAAAAAAGAAACGCGAAGTAGTCACTGACAGAAATTTCCAGCAGATCTACAGTCATTCATCACCATGACATATATCATGAAGAGACAGGGGAAACCTAATTAATTTTAACCCAAACACAGAACATGGTTGGAGAACTCAATGAACAACAGATCAATAATTTACTGACAAGTCAGGCCATAGGGAGAATCGCTTGCTGTGATGGACAACATCCATATATCGTTCCAGTTATCTACTCGTATGATGGACATTATATTTACGGTCAATCTAAGGAGGGGCAAAAAATAGAATTGATGCGGGCAAATCCCAATGTATGCTTCCAGGTAGATCTTTCCTGCGACCTGGACAACTGGCAAAGTGCTATTGTTTTTGGCCAATTTGAGGAACTACAAAATGAAACCGCTTCAACAGCAAGAGAACTCCTTTTTTCTAAAGTTGTACCACTCATGACCCCATCAGCCATCCATCAACATGAACACTGGGAGGGAAAAGGACATGAATTATCCGACAAAGACCGAATAAAACCGATCATGTTCAGAATAAAAATCAATGAAAAAAGTGGGAGATTTGAGAAAAGATAAATAATTGATCATGCAATATGATATTGCATGGTGATGACAGCGCAAAGCTAAGACACAAAAAAAATAGCTTGTAAAGGAGACTCCATGATGAAAATGGCTTCAAATGGATAATAGAATTGGTTGAAACTAAATTATCCAAAGAAAACTACTTAATTAAGTTGTATTTGAATGTTTTATGCAATTCGACAAGTATCCTTAAAAATATTAAGTATTTTTACTTACGATTAAGTAGTTTACGCAATTATAACCAAAACAGGCCATCAGATAATCTTATCCACCAATGGATTTCAAAAGACTCAATAATATGACGGGAAAAGATCCTGTGCTTAATCGCAGGATTACTTCTATTTTTCTCAATGAATTTGAATCTTTCAAGAAGCATTTTAATACTTTACCCTCCACTGCCGAGCTTGATCAAATTCAGTTTCAACTTCATAAAATCAGGCCTAGTTTGGTAATTTTCGAACTGGACACATTGATCAAAAAATATGAGGAATACTTAGACATTAGAAAAACAAGCGGAAATATTGCTGAAAATGATCCTGCTTTTTTAGAGGTCCTCAACCAAACAAATGCAAAATTACAAGAGGTAAAAGAATTTCTTAATTCAATACCCTAGTGATTTCAGCCTCCATTCCCGTAAAACTTATTGTATGCCTCGACCCGGTTGTTGACATGCAATTTCTTGTAGATATTGTAAACATGCTTTCTGACGGTTTCCTGTGATATACCCAACGTTGAAGATATTTCCTTGTACAATCTTCCTTTGACCAACAATTCGATAATTTCATGTTCCCTTGCAGAAAGGCTCTCCAATAAAACGGAGTCTTTGCTTTCCTCCTTTTTTCTAAAACTGGCTACTACCCTGCTGGCGATTTGGCCAGACATCGGAGCCCCGCCATCATACAAATCCCTGATGGCTGCCACAAGTTCTGCAGGCTTGGTTTTTTTTAGGATATAACCACTTGCACCTGCTGCCAGTGCGTCAAAAATTTTCTCATCATCCTCATACACAGTACACATCATGAATTTTATACTGGGGCATTTTTCCTTGATGATGCGAACCGCTTCTATGCCAGTCATTTTCCCCATGTTGATGTCCATCAGAACAACATCAGGGACTTCACCTGGCATTTTATCAACGGCTTCTTCACCTGAGCCATAGACTGCCACAACATCATAGCCATCAGAGTTGATCAAAATCTGTTCCAAGGCCATTCGTATGAAATGATTGTCCTCGACAACACTTACCCTTATATTGCAATGTTTTTCTTCCATTGGTTTGAGCCCCTGTGAAGGCTGTAGTATAGCTAAAATTATTCCATTTATGTTGTAATGACAATTTTATAAAGGAACATAGAGGATGTATTTTTCCTCAAAGAATGGCTCATTAAAAAGGTCTGCTATTGGTTGTTGATGAGGTCTTGTGTTGGAGACAGCAATTTCCTCAGTCAAATCACCTCCCTTTAAACAGATCAAGCCGTTTTTAAGGTCTTCCATTTTTCTTTCTTTCCTCAAAAGAGGCCTGCTCCATTTCCAGAGCTCACCCAAAGGAGCTACAGCCCTGGATACAGCAAAATCAAATTTACGGCCCTTAATATCCTCAGCCCTGGAATGCTGAATAGTTATATTTGAAATTTCCAGGGCAGAGGATACGGCCTCAACAACTTTTAACTTTTTGCCAATTGAATCAACCAAATGAAACTGCACTTCAGGGAAAAAAATAGCCAATGGGATACCGGGAAATCCGCCGCCAGTGCCTATATCAATAACTTCTAGACCACCGGCAAAAGGATAACGTGCAGCAATGGACAAAGAATGAAGAACATGTCTTTCGTACAGCGCCTCTATGTCTTTTCTGGATATAACATTGATTTTTTCATTCCACTCAAGATATACTTCTCTCAATTGTGAAAACTGATTCAACTGTCTTGGAGAAAAATCACTGAAGTATTTGAGTATCATTTCCATTGGTTGCGAGGCTTTTTCCATATTGAAGAAATGAAAATCAAATAATAAAAAAACATCCAAATATCCCAAAGCCAAAAGAATGGGAAGAGATCTTTTTCACCCAATTTTTTCATGGAGTTGAAAAATACAATCCCCTGAACAAAAAATCTTATCCCCCATGCCCCCAAAACCCAGCGCCAGTCGAAGCTTAATAATGCAGTGGCCATCAGCGGGTACAAAAGGAAGTGAGAAGTCATGTAAAGTCCCAAGAGGAACTTGTGTTTACCTTTGTAATATTTTCCAGTAGAATTGTGACGTTCTTTTTGACTGATCCACTCACCAATGGATGCTGGTGGTGTTGAATAGGTAAATGTATCCTTGTCAATAACAATGGCTGTATTTTCTTTGGTTGCACAAGCATTGATAAAAAGATCATCATCACCTCCTGGCAAATGATGGTGCGCCGCAAACCCTTTTTGCCTATAAAATAATTCCTTTTTATAGGCTAAATTCCTCCCGACACCCATATAGGGTTGACCGGCCAGGGCGCAAGACAGATATTGCAAAGCAGTATGAAAGGTATCAAAACGAATGACCCTGTTGAGGAGGCCTTTTTTCCGTTTGTACGCACCGTAACCCAATACAATTTGTATGCCATCCGCAAAAGCGGCCTGCATTTTGAGGATCCAATGTTCAGAGGCTGGAATACAATCTGCATCAGTTAACAAAAGCAACTCGTACTTGGCACTTTTAATACCCATGGAAAGGGGGAATTTTTTTCCAGGTATGTGCATTGCTTCCTGTTTCAGTTCAACAATATGCAACTGCTTAAAGTCCCTGTACAAACCCTCAAGGAGGTATTTTGTATCGTCAAGGGAATTGTCGTTGACAACTACAATTTCATATGTACTCCGATACGTCTGAGCCAGCACTCCTGGCAAATTGGCCTCAATTTGATCAGCCTCATCGCGGGCACAAATGATAACACTGACAGCCTGTTCTTTGACAGAAAGAGCTTGCTTTTGCCTGTAGAAAGCAAGCAGACAGAAATACCGCAAATAATAAAATACCTGAATCAGAACGACAAGGGAAAAAGCCAGCATGGGCATCCACATCAACATACTCATGGAGGCAAAGATACAATATCTTTACACCATGGACTATCAATCCTGCATAGAATACCTCTTCTCAAAACTGCCCATGTTCAGCAGAACAGGGGCCGCTGCACTCAAGATGGATCTTTCCAATACGATTGCCCTTTGTGCAGCCTTGGACAAGCCACAGCAGCATTTCAAGACCATCCATGTGGCAGGAACGAATGGCAAAGGATCTGTCAGCCACATGCTGGCCTCCGTCATGCAGGAAGCGGGATTCAAAACCGGTCTCTATACATCCCCGCATTTAAAGGATTTCAGGGAGCGGATCAGGATCAATGGGGAGATGATTTCTACCGAACAGGTGGTCCAATTTACCGAAAACATCACCCACCTGATTGAAGCGCTGGAACCTTCTTTTTTTGAAGTTACGGTGGTCATGGCCTTTGACCATTTTGCAAAGGAAAACGTTGAAGTAGCCATTATTGAAACAGGCCTGGGCGGGAGACTGGACAGCACAAATATCATCCATCCTGAAATGTCCATCATTACCAACATTGGAATGGACCATGTTCAATTGCTTGGAAACACCCTTGGATTGATTGCAGGAGAAAAAGCAGGAATCATTAAAGCCAATGTTCCTGTAGTTATCGGACAAACCCATGATGAAACTGCAACAGTTTTTGAAAAGAAGGCAAGCCAGCTGGATGCCCCCATTGTTTTTGCAGACACCATCTGGACAACTGCTGTGCAACCGATAAGCCCTGGAATCATTTCAATTGAATTGATGAATATCAAAGATGAAACAGCCAGAAAATTCAATGCTGACCTCTCGGGCAATTACCAGGCTGAAAATATCCGAACAGTCATTACCGCAATTGATTGGCTGATTGAAAGAGGATGGAAAATCAAAGATGATGACATTCAAAGGGGCATCGCATTTGCCAAAAAAAATACGGGGCTACATGGAAGGTGGGAGGTGATCAATACCGCCCCCCTTTTGATCCTCGACGTTGCCCACAATACAGAAGGAATCAAGCAAGTGGTTCAACAAATCAATGCATCTGTATTTGAAAAACTTTTTATCATCCTCGGCATGTCAAAGGACAAAGATGTTGACGCGGTGATTGCCCAACTTCCTAAGCAAGCAAGATACGGATTCACACAAGCCCAGATACCAAGAGCCCTCAGTACTGATGAGTTGGAAAAAATGGCTACAACAGCAGGTCTGAAAGGCCAATCGTATCAGGATGTAAATAAGGCTATTCAGGATTCACTTAAAATGGCAGGAGCCAATGACCTTGTACTTGTATGCGGCAGTATTTTTGTTGTGGGTGAAGTTGATCGAGAAAAATGGTCTTAATAATTCAATTCACCCAATTTGGACAATGCATAAAATAATGCAGTGGCATGCATGCTTTGTAGTATCTCATTTTTTTTCAACAGGCTTTTTACTTCGTCAATACTGAGCAAGTGAATTTCAATTTCTTCATTGGCGTCCAGTGATTGTGCTGCAACTTTTTCACCACCAGTTGCCAGGTAAAAATGCATCCAATTGTTGTGTGTTGAAGGATTGGCGGAAGTCTTGCCAAGGTATTCAAATGACGCAAACTGGTACCCCGTCTCCTCACGCAATTCCCTGGCAATGGCAGATTCAAGATCCTTGTCTTCCCTGTCTACGCATCCGCCTGGGATTTCCATCAGCGTCAGCCCACTTGCATGCCGATACTGCTTTTCAAAAATAAACTCGCCAGCCTTGGTCATGGCAACGGCAGTCACCCAATCAGGAAACTCATATACATAATAAGGATCGATGATTTTCCCATCTCCACGAATACACGTATCCTTTCTGACAGTAAACCAAAGATCACTAAAAAGATAATCCGAATTGAGGAGCTTCCATTCCATCATTGCTGTACAATTAACAAAATAAAGACGATCAGATCTTGACAACGGATTTCACCTGCTGTATCACCTGATTTTGCAACCTGATGTAATAAAGACCTGCAGGAAGATGTTCACCATCAAAATCAACCCTGAAGGTACCTGCCTCAAAATTGGCATCGATGAGTATCTTCACCAGTCGACCAGTGGAATCCATTACTTGAATCATGGTATGACCACCTGCAGACTTGAATTGAATGGTTACTTTTTTATGGAATGGATTGGGGTAAACCACAATCAGCTGATCAGGATTTCCTACCGGATTCAAGATTGAGCAGGTACCCAATTTTGTCAATGGTAGTTTCTGGAAGTTCTTCAACATCACATTGTTCAGGGTAGTATCATTTACACAGAGCCAATTGGAAAGGATACTGGCATAAATACTCCTGAAATCATATTGGTAAGGAACATTGTCTCCTACAGTTGGATTCATGGGCAAAATTGGATTTGTACCGCTTACTCCCGCCTGTACCATTGCGCCAAAAACAAAGAGAGGAGCAGCAGCACCATGGTCTGTACCGCTGGATCCATTGCTGAGAACCCTTCGACCAAACTCTGAATAGGTCATTCCAACTACTCGTTCTTCAATGCCCTGGAATTTTAGATCATCCATAAAGGCCTTGATGGCATTGCTCACATTGCCCAGCAATGTTGCATGAGAACCAATAGAGGTATCGCCGGCAACAGTCTGGTTGGCATGTGTATCAAAACCACCATAGTTCACCATGTATATCTTGGTCTTTAAGCCACCCTTGATCAGCCTGGCTACAATCTTGAGTTGATCAGCCAGGGAGTTGCCTGTTGGGTAAGGTGATTGCGCGGTAACTTTGCCATTGGCCGTCTTCACTACCTCGCCAAATTTTTGGGTTTGCTTCGACATCTCCCTTATATAATTCAACTCCTTGCCTGCATAGCTATTGGGGGCAGGATCCATCTGGTTGTTGACAAAGCTGTAGAAAGAACTGGGATTAGAGATGCTCATTCCCATGGGTTGCGCAGCCCCTTGTAGGGTCAAAGAAGTAACAGAACCAATTTGAATGGCCAAGGGATCGGTCATTGTGCTATTGGGATATCCAATCGGGAATCCCGGATACATCTCATCAAGGAAACGGCCAAGCCAACCAGTGTTCAATACTTGCCTGCTGTCGGATGCACTCATCCAGATGTCAGTTGCCCTGAAATGCGAAAAATTGGGCTGGGGATAGCCCACTGATTGCACCACATGCAACTTACCATCATTGTAAAGCTGTTGCAAACCCGTCATTGCAGGATGGAGGCCTACATTATCAACGCCGTTCAATCGCAACACTTTTGACTCCTCGATAAAGATATTCTTTCTTGCATTCTGGTACTTGCTGAACTGATCAAGCGGTATAACAGTATTCAAACCATCATTGCCTCCATTCAGCTGTATAACCACAAATACCCTGTCGTTGTCGCCTCCGGGAAGGAGCATATTGTTGAGGAACGTATGCCCTGATTCAAATGCCTTGAACCCCATGCCATTGACAAAGGAAGGAATCATTACACCTGCTGGCAGGTATCCATTGAGGAATTTTCTTCTGTTCATGATATACGGATTAACAAAGTTGATATTCAGGAAGACCAACCATGTATTTGATCAAATTGGTGATTGCGGTAGTAACGTATTTTGTATTGGCTGCATTGGATGGTGTGGAGATATACAAATCCCAGGCTGTTGCCCAATACAGATCATCAGACTGGCCAGACAACAAAATATCCCTTTTCAGCTGTGCCTTGTGTTGAGCAGAAATGGTAATACCCAAAATATGTTCAGCCAATTCATCAATCAACTTGTTGGGATCCCTTGGCGCCACCATCTTTCTCACATAGGTCAAACCGTCAACCACAACCTTGAAGCCACTTACGGTATATCCACTGGTAACAAGCGACTCAAGGTATTGGATTCTTTTCGGCAAAGTATCTGTATTGACCCAATACTCATAAAAACCTGGCTGTTGATAATAGGCTTTCCATCCACTCACATCTGGCGGATCTCCCAGGTTTTGCTGGAGGTTGGTGAAATAACTCAGCATCTGGTTCCAAACACCATAGTTCGTTGCATACATATCAGCTGAAGGAAATTTAACTTCAAATTCCCGCAACAGGCCAATCATCATGTCAATGGGACTCTTGATCTGACAGCCCCTGTTCATCATGTCAAAAAAATGATCGCTGCTTAGCAATGCTTTCAAGACTGGCTTAACCTCATAATTGCTGTCTCTTAAGAGTTTTGCGAGTGGTGCAATGACCCCGGCTTCAACCTCTGGTGTAATTTTATAGTAAATGAACCAGATGTACAATTTCCTGCAAAGGAAAAGTGCTGCCTCATCATTGGCAAAAAGCATATTGATAAGATCGTCCAACTCCAAATCTCCAGCAGTTGCCCCTGTTCTTCCTGTAATTACCTTGTTGCCGTAAAAAGAAGAAAATTGTTTGTTGGTCGAATCATGACGGGTGGAATCGAAAAATGAGTCGATTTTTGTAGCATTGTTTCTCCAACCGGTTAACAGTTTTGCTGCTTCCTTTACATCAGATTCACTAAAATCAGCACCGGGGCCTTTTCCAATCACAAACAACTCCTGGATTTCTCGGGAATAATTTTCATCCGGTGCAACCCTGTTGTTGTTTTGACCATTCAAATAAACCAACATGGCCGGATCAATGGATATGGCCCTGGTCAAGGACTTGATATTCCCTAACGCATTCGACCTGATAAGATTATGGTGTTTATATACATATTGAGCATTGCTGACATCATTGGATTCCGTTGAGAAATGATTGTGCCAAAAAATGCACATCTTTTCCCTAATGGTCCTGTCCTGGTTGATCAGGTTACCTACCCACCATTTTTTGAATGAACTTCTTCGATAAGAGGCAATTGTACCATCATTGTTGGGGTCAGTTACCCATGTTTCACCCGGGCCAATGAGCGTATCAGGCATGACGGCATTTCCAACACCATACTCCTTTACAGGAGGCGCCGGCAGGGGCAGGCTTGTGTCCAAAAGTTGATTGATGGAGCCATTGAGCCCAAGGCCAGTGAAATATTGGATATCATCTTTCTTGGCACCAAACATTGTCCTTCGCACAAGGTGCTTTACTGCCTCCTTATCCCATGGGCCCACATATGGAGCGAGACTGGGAGGGGCTTGAAATTTTCTTTCTGTTGACATGATATTGATTGTGTACGTTGTTTAATTGAACCATACCAGGTCCACATCATTGCCAGTCTCCCCAAGTCCAAGTGCAGCAATGGCTGCATTGCTCATCCTCAATGACAATCCCTCACTTTCCTTACCCGGAGGAACCGCTCCAAGCACTTTGGCAAACACCGCTTTATCCTTAGACTTCCTGACCAATTTCACCACGGTTCCCGGCACCACATTGTTCATCAAAACATAATACTTTCCATCCTGCCATCCACTGGTGCTCTTAAAAACTCCATAAACGGAATTTTCAAGCTTTTGTTGTTTTCCTTCCTTTGATTGTTGCTCATACAAGGAAGAGAAATAACTTTTTTCCGGTTTCAAGGCCTGAATGTTGTCTGATTTTGGGCTCAGAGCAACTGGCTTTGCCGTCTCAACCTCCTCCCCAGCAACCTTCACCGGAGCAGCAGTTTGAATGCTTTTGACCAAAGGCTGTGGCGCTGGTGCAGCGGCTTCAGAAGGTGGAGCAGTTTTTTTTGCTTTTTCTTCTACAACTGCTTCTTTCTCTGCAGCTTTTACAGGTATAGGTATCTCAGGTGTTGTTTTTGCAGGACTGGCTGGTGCAATCGAAAGCACTGGCTCCCCTGATGGAATCAAATAACCAATAACAAGGTTGGTTCCGGCATTGATCTGGTCAGAGGAGATGCCATTCATTTTTTTCAACAATTCCTTGTCTACATTATAGAGCTGGGCAAGTTTATACAATCCTTCTTTGGCTTGGACTACATGCACCACCTTTACCTCGGCATTATCAATTGCAGTTGATTGTGAGAAATTTTCACGCCTGAGCGGGATTTTCAACAACTGACCTATGCTCAAACCCTTGTCCATGGAAAGCTGGTTGAAAGCAGCAATTTCTTTTGGACTGATGAAGTAAATGCGACCAACACTGTACCAATTTTCTTTGGGAGCCACCTTGTGGTCCAGGTATAGCTGACTGCCGGAATTTCGAACAATTAATTTTTGCTGTTGCCCCATAAGAGATGAGGAAATCAGCAAGATAAATGAAAGTAAAACTGTCTTCATACTGGTTTGTTACATTACAAATTAATATATATTTCCTACAATTGCAAGCCAGATTCTACTAGACTGATCCTTATTGAAGAACTTTAACATTTCTCAATCCCTCTTCAAAATTCTCCAAGACATGGGATAATGATTCTTAACCCTCCCCTGAACCAATTTCACCCAACCCAAACCGAGGCCCTTGAATCTGGCGAGACTCCAGCCTTTTCCAGAGCCCTCTATATCGATGGTATCTTTTCTTAAATAGGCAATGGCTCCCTCGAACGAAAGATCCAAAACCTGGACATTTTGAGATAAAAGACTTGACATAGCAAGCTCATGATCTGGAATAAGTTCAGCCCTGATTTCAGTGCCCAACCTCAACCCAGATTTCCTTATCCTTAACGAGTCCTTGAATTGATGAAGCGCTGGCAAATTGATTTCATCTACACCAAAAAGCTCGTTCTCTTTTTTAAAGAACCTCAACTGTGGAGAAGGGATAATCCAATCTTCCAAAACGGAAAGTGGCTTTACGAGGTCCAGCTTTCCGGGAACGTGCTGACTCACGGAATAACTTGTCCCCGTTTTTTGGAAGATGGCACAAAAAAATCCTTCCCCCCTTAGCTTGTTGGGATAAAACCTGTATCCTTTTGCTTTTTTGAGTGTAGAAATGCTCTCGACAACATTCCACTCAAGAGGAACATCTACGGCAATGGATTCAAAAAGTCCCGAGTCCATGACATGGTCCAGGTTCTCCTCGTTTTCCTCTTCCGAGTAAGAGCAAGTGGAATACAACAGATATCCCCCTTCAAGAACCGAATGCATGGCACTGGCGAGAATCCTTTTTTGCCTGGCGGAGCAAAAGCTTACCAGTCCTGGATTCCATTCATCCATTGCCGCTGCATCTTTTCTGAACAGGCCACTGCCGCTGCAAGGCGCATCCACCAGTACCAGATCAAACATGCCGCCCATTTTTTCAAAATCTGAGGGATCATTGTTTGAAACAAAAACATGTCCTGCGCCCCATTTGATGGTGTTTTCCTGCAAAACAGGAACGCGTGTCTGTATGATCTCATTGGCAAGCACAAGCCTGAAATGAGGCAAAGAAGACAGCAAAGTGGTCTTCCCGCCCGGAGCAGCACAAAGGTCCAATGCCATCAGTCCGGTTTTATCTTGCAAAACAGTGGAAACAAGATGATGGATGAACATGCTGGATGCTTCCTGTACATAATAAGCACCTGCATGAAAAAGAGGATCCATGGTGAAGCTGGGCCTGCTGTTGAGGTAAAAAGCATTGGGGCACCAGGCAACCATTTCGCCGGTATTCTCAGCAGGAAATACGTCATCCGGCCCAATAGCCTTCTG
>JAIPBY010000157.1 GCA_021738605.1 Chitinophagaceae bacterium
TAGAAGCATCTTTCAATACGTCAATGTTGGCAATATCCTGAGGGGCAATCACAGCCAGTGCATTTTCAACCTGTACACCATCGACAATATACAAAGGTGAATTGTCCTGTGTGATAGAACCACCGCCCCTGACCCGAATGAGAATATCTGCTCCAGGCGCACCTTCTGAAGAGGTTACTTGCACCCCTGCCAGGCGGCCCTGCAAGGCTTCAGCAGCGGAAGACAATGGAACGTCCTTGATTTGCTTCGCACTGACAGAAGATACAGAACCTGTGAGGTCTTTTCTTTTGATGCTGTTGTATCCAACCACCACAACGTCTTCCAGTGTGCCTTCTGTTTTTTCAAGCGATACATTTACCATAGCACCAGCAGTTGTTACCAGCGTATAGGTCTTATGCCCTACATAAGTAAACACCAGAATAGGTTTTCCTGTAGCAGGTGCCGGCACGGTGAATGCGCCGCTCTTGTCGGTTTGAAAGCCTTTGGCATTACCCCTTACCTGAATGGTGACCCCTTCCAACGGGTTCCCATTTTCTCCAGTTACCTTACCCTGAACAGACTTCCCTTGCGAGAAACCTGAAATGGCAGTAAACAGGAAGAATAAAAAAATAGCAATTTTTCTCATATGTGCTTGATTTGAATGATTGGGCTTGAATGTATCAAGATACAATTCTATGTTGTTTTTCTACCTATTGTAGACCCTTTCAATAATTTATTTACGCAATCGTTCCCGGTAAATACACCATAACCCAGCGCGATCTGGAATTTTGCCCCCTTTGATCAGAAATCAGCATAAAATCACCAACTACCTTATCTTTATAAGATGAAGTTTGAAGCGGTAACCATCAAACATATCGCAATGGAACTGGGCCTGTCTACCTCAACAGTTTCCCGTGCATTGCGAGACAGCCATGAAATCAGCCAGGCCACCAAGAAAATAGTCTTGGACCATGCGCAAAAAGTGGGTTTTAAACCCAACAGAATCGCCCAAAGTTTAAAAGAGCGGAAAAGTCTTTCCATCGGCGTAATTGTTTGTGAAATAGCCAACAGCTTTTTTTCTCAGGTAATCAATGGCATTGACTCCGTGGCCTATGAACATGGGTACAATGTTATCATTGCCCAAAGCATGGAATCTGCTGAGCGTGAATTGATGAACCTGGAATACCTTACTTCTTCTTCCATTGATGGATTGATTATATCGGTGTCTACAGAAACAAAGAATTTTTCTTACCTGAAGAAATTGCATGAAAGGGGTTTGCCCATTGTATTTGTAGACAGGGTCATTGATGATATTGAGACCCACAAGGTGATTGCAGACAATTACAGGGGGGCATACAAGGCCACAAAACACCTGATTGAAAGAGGGTACAAGAAAATCGGTATTCTATCCAACAACAGCGGATTGTCCATATCACAAGAAAGGCTTGAGGGGTATAGGGATGCCCTGAAGGATGCCAATATCCCTTTGAGGGAAAACATGATTACTTACTGCGACCATGGTGGCATGATTTACAGTGAGATTGAATCAGCCATGAAGATGTTGCTTAAACAGCGTGTAAAGCCAGATGCCATTTTTGCCGGCTCAGACAAGATTACCACCGGATGTCTGCGTTTCATGAAACAGAAAAACATCCGCACACCGCAAGATCTTGCCCTCATTGGATTCTCCAATACAGATTTGACTGAACTCCTCAACCCACCGCTTTCCGTTATCAAACAACCCGCATTTGAGATGGGACAAGCGTCTGCATCCTTATTGCTATCACTGATCGAAAGCAAGAAACCGCAAAATAAATTTGAAACAAGGATTCAATCTACAGAATTATTGATCAGAAAATCAACCTGATCAAAGTGATGCCCTTGGTGTTAAACGAAAAGAAACTTCGCTTTTTGTTTTGATGCCCGTCTTGACAATATTGGCCGCTTCAATTCCCATCGCTTCAAAATCGGTAGAAATGGTTGTGATGCCGTTGAGGATGATTTTTTTAAGCGGCGTTTCGTTGTAGGAGATCACACCTATATCCTTTCCAATCTTCAGTTTTGAAACAATGATTTTTTCTATCAGCGATACCAGGTCGTCATCCATCAGGTTGATATAGACTTCTCCTTTCGCAAGCTTTTCGCGCTTGATATCGTGAACGACAGTGTAATTAAAAGCAAATGCTTTACAGAATGAAATGAACCCTTTGACGATCTCTTCCGGATAATAACTGTTCTCAGGAAAAATAAGTTTGATGGTCTTGTACTTTTTCAATTTGTTCAGTGCCTGCACCAGGGCCCCATGTATATCTTTTTCAAAGTTTTCATACACAGCGCTAACGTCACCTGTAACGCCGGGAATCACTTTGCCCAGCAGGATCAACTTGTTCTTATCAATTTGGTTGATGATCTGTGGGGCCTTCTCTTCTCCCTCCACAAAATGTGGAATGATGACATAATAATTGTACTCAGCAACAGAGTTGTTGAGGAGCTTCCTGAACAAGGCCAAATCATTGTTGTAGATATAAAAGTCTACCGTTACACTGTTTCCAAGGGTTTTGACAAATGCATCGTAAATGATTTTTTTGTGTGGGCTCAGTTTGTTGAACATCAGAAAGATCCTGGCTGTCCTGTTTACATCAACACTGCTGATAAAATATCCTTTGCCTGGAACGGAACCGATAACGCCTTGGGTCTTCAGGTGCTTGTAACCCTTCTCTGCGGTATCCCGGCAAATTTCAAAATGAAAACTCAACTCATTGATGGAAGGAAGAACATCCCCCACGCTCAGCTTACCATCCTCGATGGCCTTTGTAATGCAGTTCGCGAGTTGCTGGTACTTGGGCGTAACAGAAAATTCATCAAAGTAGATCAGCTTAAAAAAAAGGGATGTTTTCATTTTTGTTGACAATATGATACAGTTAATTTGTTGTTCATTTTTTTGCATTGAGCTGCTCCAATTCAAGTGCGGCCAGCATGAAAGGACCAATGCCTTTGAAATCATCGCTCCGGATGGGTTCACTCATGTAATAAGCATAAGTACCATTGCGGTTGGGGGAACCACCCAGACCGCCTACAGCAACAGTCTTGGTGAAATGTGTACGCCCCTCTGCATCTTTCACCACAAATTCTTTCAGCAGACCAGCATACCCCTTTTCTACCGTCTTTCGATACGCAGGACTGATATACCCTTTGTTGACAGACCTTGCCAAAGCATAGACAAACATGGCACTGGCAGAAGACTCCAGATAATTTTTTTCTGCACCAGCCTTATCTGTTATCTGCCACCAAACGCCAGAGTCCTTGTCTTGAACCTTTAGGATGGCTATTGTAAGCCTGTTCAGGATTCCCAACATTTTTTTTCTTTCGGGATGATTGGCATCCATCACATCCAAGACTTCCACCAAAGCAACATGGTACCAGCCCATGGCACGGCTCCAGAAGGATTGCGACAAACCTGTTTGCTTGTCTGCCCAAAATTGTTGCCTGCTTTCGTCCCAACCATGGTAGATAAGCCCCGTTATAGGATCTCGGGCCTTTTGCTCCATCAACACAAACTCATGTACGATATCGGCGTATACCTCTTTGCTACCAAATCGTTTTGTATACTCTGCATAATAAGGCTCAATCATATAAAGCCCATCAAGCCACATTTGTGCTGGATACTTGAGCTTGTGCCAGAAACCGCCAGCCCTGTTTCGGGGCTGCCAATCAATTTGCTTTCGCAACAAATCCGCGGCCTTCTTGTATTTGGGATCCTTGTATGCATCATACAACCGAAGCACCAACCTCCCGGAAAGGATATGGTCTGCATTGTAATCGGTCAAATCATAGGTCCGTATGTTACCCTCAGCCGTCACAAAATGATCAACAATTTTTTTTAAATATTTGATGTAGACAGAGTCTCCGGTTTTTTCCCACAATCCCCACATGCCCATCATGGTTACACCAATTTCATAATTCCAGTTGGCCGGACGCACACTGCCTTTTGTTACCATCGAATCAGGATAAAGGTGAAAAACCGTTGACGCCATGTTGATGGCATCTGCACGTTGTGAGAAAGCATTGGTTGCTGAAAAAAATAGCAGGTATAAAAAAGGACTGATTCTCTTCATGCTGCATTTATAAAGGTGGTAAGTTGCTGTTTTGCTATTCATCATGTTCATTTATCTTACCAAGGGTAGCCACACGGTCATGTCTGATTTTCCGCGGTTCGCCCAGGCATAGTAAGGGATAAGCCTTGCACTGATTGGTTTCTTTTGGTTATTGATTTCACGGTAGAGTTTTCCTTTCCAAGAATCGTTGTTCACCAACAAGAGATTGGTTTGCAGTGTCTTGATCTTGCTGTTTCCAATGACAATGTCTTGTACAGCAAAACTGGCATTGGATGAAATGGCACAATCAAATACGCCAGCCCCCTTCAGATCCGGAGACTCCAGACAATAGACCAGTGGTCCTCTTTTTACGGTGACCTGATTCCTTGATTCTTCCACCAGTGGATTGGATTCAATCATCGTTACTGGCATGGAAAGATCAAGCAGAACCAAATCGTTTTTTTTCCATTTTCGATTGAGGGTGACATAACCGTTCTCGTTGGCTTTGGGCTTGAGTTTGACACCATTGATGAAAATGGAAAACTGCTTGCACCAATCAGGAATGCGCAGGTGCATGTTCATGCCTGAAGGATATTCAAGCACCTTGATGTTGACGCGACCCGCCCAGGGATAATCCGTCTGCTGTTCAATCAAAATCGATTGTCCATTGTCCAGTTTTGTTTTGAGCGTATTGCCGGAATACATGTTTACAAAAAGCTCATTTCCCTGCATGGTATACTGGTAATGTTGCACTTCGGCAATTGTTCTAACCGTATTGGGCGGACAACAATTTGATTTGCTGATGTAGGGTTGACGGCCACCTTCCCAACGCATGTGGTAGGGAAAATGGGAAGAGGATGCAAGGGGGTTGGTATAAAAATAATCCCGTCCTTCCAAGCCAACTCCGCTCAACACACTGTTGTAAAGAGACAACTCCAATACATCAATATATTTTGACTGCCCGGTGAGCAAAAACATTCGCCAGTTCCACAATACATTGCCAATATTGGCACAAGTTTCATTATACGCTGTGAGGTTGGGCAATTGGAAATCACGACCATAAGACTGGTGCACTTTTTGCACCGTATCCGGCTTGTAAGAAGTGCCATCAACCGAGACCCCGTCATAAAGTGCACCACATCCACCGGTGACATACAATTTGGTATTGGTCACGTTGTCCCAAAGGGCATCCAGCGAGGCTTTCAACTGGGGATCCCCTGTTTCTGCATATACATCTGCTGCTCCGGCAAACAGGTAGTTGGCGCGCACTGCATGTCCTGCAACCTTCTTCATTTCTCTAAAAGGTGCACGGTCGCTGTTGTCATCGGTTCCTTCAACAGTGCCGCGGATGGTGATGAGGTAGTCGGCAAGTGTGAGGTATTTTTTTTCTCCGGTGGTCCTGTACAATTCTGTCAGCCCCATGTAATGGGAAGGACAGATGGCGTTTCGGGCCTGAGCAGCAGAGGCTTTCGCATAAAATCCAATCAAAAAATCAGCTGCTTTTACTGCGATGTCCAATAAGTTTTTTTTGCCAGTTGCACTGTTATGAATACAAGCCGCCGTCATCAGGTGACCAAAATT
>JAIPBY010000158.1 GCA_021738605.1 Chitinophagaceae bacterium
GGTCCTTGGCTGAATTTCGGCAACCATGCAGGGTCTGCAGGAGGCTTCAGGGAAGGAAAGGGTACTTCATTTGAAGGAGGGCAAAGGGTTCCTTGCATCATGCGCTGGAAAGGGGTACTGCCAGCCGGCATCGTCTCAAACCAGCTTGCATCAACCATTGATATTCTTCCAACCATATCAGCCCTGACCAAAGCACCATTGTCAGATAAGAAAATCGACGGAGTAGACTTGTCTCCCATTCTGAAAGGAGACCCAACAGCCTCCCCAAGAAAAACCTTTCTGTATTACTACCGCAAGAATGCACTCGAGGCCGTGCGCATGGATAACTGGAAGCTCGTGTTCCAGCATCCTGCAAGGTCCTACGAGGTTGCTTCACCTGGCTTCAATGGTT
Source organism: Chitinophagaceae bacterium (assembly GCA_021738605.1). Taxonomy (GTDB): domain Bacteria; phylum Bacteroidota; class Bacteroidia; order Chitinophagales; family Chitinophagaceae; genus Pollutibacter. Next base: position 392 of record JAIPBY010000158.1, read on the forward strand.
TTCCTGGCCCAACCCCTGAAAATGTGATGGTCTACAAGGCCCTCTACGACCTCAGAAGGGATCCTGGTGAAGAATACGATGTGAAGGGTTATTATCCTGAAATTGTTGCACAGCTTGAAGCCATCGCAGAGGAAGCACGGAAAGACCTCGGCGATGATCTTCAAAACCGCAAAGGAGCCAACAACAGGCCTTCAGGGGCCCTGGGCAAATAAACCCTTTCTGAAATCTATTTATAGCCCTGCCAGCGACAAACTCATTTTCTTCAGCTCAGTAAGGGCTGTATTTTCAATGATGTTATCTGGCATCAGCACCAAGGAAGTATTGTTGGTCTTCCACCAGTCTTTGTGTAAAAGGGATTTGAAGGGGATGGTGCCAATCAGGTAACTTCTCTCGTTGCCGGAATGCCATTCTTCGATGCTTGTAAATTCTTCTTTTGGAATATTGTTAAGATCTTCAAAGCTGATGTAAATCCTCAAATGGAAATCGTCTGAAAGGGTTGATGGCACTTGCTGGTTAAGTTTCTTGTATTCATACCGGTACCCATATCTTAAAGCCGCAATATCACTCAATACCGCTGAGGCCGTTGGGAAACTTCCCGCGCCTTTTCCATAGAAGAATTGCTTGTCGGCAAATCCACTTTCAATCACCACGCCATTGTATTCATTTTTTACAAAATACAATTGGTCTGCATGGTCTACAAACTGTGGAAGCAGGAAGGAGGCAACCATGCCATTTTGTAATTTCTTTGCCTGTGCAACCAATTTGATGGATTGATTTCTTGACTGCGCCACTTTTGCATCCAGCTCATTGATTTGTGTGATGCCATTGAACAGCATTTTGTCAATCGTTGTTGTGATGCCATAGCTGTGGGCCAGAAGAAGTACCCATTTGTTGGCAGCGTCATACCCTTCAATATCAAGCGTAGGGTCTGTTTCTGCAAAACCCAGTTGCTGTGCCAGCAGCAAGGCTTCCTTGAAATTTAGTTTTTCCTCAAACATCTTGGTGAGGATAAAATTGGTTGATCCATTGACGATGGCCTTGATGGAATGCAAAAGGTCGTTGTCATAATACTCCTCCAGGTTCCTGATAACAGGAATGGATGCACAGGCAGAGGCTTCGTATAGCAAAGACCTGCCGGTGGTTTCCTGAAGCGCGATGAGTTCTGGAAGATGCTCTGAAAGCATTTTCTTGCTGGCACTCACAACGTCTTTTCCATTGTTCAATGCAGTGGTTACAATCTCATATCCTGCTACGCTATCATTGATTACTTCAACAATCACATTGATTTCAGGATCAAACAACAAATCATTTTTTTCGGAAGTGAACAGCGATGCAGGCGCATTCCTTTTCTTGCTTGTATTCTTGATGCATACTTTTTTGATAGATGCCTTGAGTGATGGCGTCTGCTTCAATACCTTGTACAATCCTTCACCTACCACACCAAAACCAAACATTCCAATAACCAGTGTTTTTTCTGAACCCATTTTTCTTCGTTTTAAATTTTATATAAATCAGTTGATCAGCCCATTGAGCAGTTCATTCAATTTTTCATGTTCAATCAGGAACCCGTCATGGCCATAAATAGATGCAATCACCTCCAGCTGTGCACCTGGAATATGCTTTGCAAGAAATATTTGCTCAGACACTGGGAAAAGCAAATCTGATGAAATGCCGATGACCAATGTTCTTGCATTGATTCTTTCCAACATTTCCCACGCCTCCAGCAGGCCTCTTCCCAAATGATGGCTGTCCATGCTTTTGGTCAGCATGTAATAGCTCAATGCATTGAAGCGCTTGGCCAGTTTCTCTCCCTGGTATTTTTGGTAAGATTCACTTCTGGTATTGTCAATGGCCTTGTCCAGGTCCTCTTGTGTTTTGCCATAGGTATCATAATGCCTGTAGCTGATCAGCGCAACCGATCGTGCCACTTTCAATCCCGCCATTCCTGCTTCCGGACTTTTTTCTTTCCAGCTAGGGTCTGCTTCGATGCACATCCTTTGTGAGGCATTGAATGCTTTTCCCCAGGGAGAATGAAATGCATTCGTTGCAATAGGAACAAGGAATTTGAACAAGGTTGGCTGAAGGCAGGCCCAGGCAATAAGCTGTTGTCCTCCCATTGATCCACCAATTCCCATGAATATTTCTGCTATGCCGAGTGAAAGCCTGAGCTGTTCATAAGACCTTGCCATGTCCATTGGCGTAAAGAAAGGGAAATCCTGAAGGAAAGGCATGCCTGTCTCTTCATTATTGTCCAGGGGATTTACGCTTCCGTAATAACTGCCTGGCATATTGACACAGATGATGAAATACTTGCGTGGGTCAAATAATTTCCCTTCGCCCACCATTCCTGCCCACCAATCAGAAGGATCGCTGTTGGCAGTCATGGCATGAAATATCCATACCACATTGTCTTTGTTGGATGAAATCTCACCCAAGGTGGTATAAACCAACTTGAAATCCTGGATTGTTCTTCCAGACTCCAAGGTCAGCACCCCTTTGTAATGATATGTGTGTAATGTTTTGTTCATGTTGATCAATGCTTTCCAGAAAGGGCATAAAAAAACCCATCTGAGGTCAGATGGGTTTTCACTATAAAGCGTTGATCTTGTCAAGGGAAAATATCTGACTTATCTGTGCTTGCCTGCGCAAGCTGGAGTTGACACCTTATTAATGGTTAGTTAACAGGTTGTCAAGGCGTCATCGGGCCAATCCCTCTGCCTTTCTGGATAAGAATATTAAAGAACTGAAGCAAAGGTAAACATTTTTTTTATATCCACAAATCCAAGGCACTCGCTTCATTTGCTTTAATTTTGAACGAAACTGTCTCAAAGTTGTTTCCTTTTCAACCCCTTCAACCCCTTCAACCTCATCAACCACAATGGTAAAAAAAGACAACATAGAAGTAATCGGCGCCAGGGCACATAACCTGAAAAATATCGACATCACCATACCCAAGAATCAGTTGGTGGTGATTACTGGCATCAGCGGAAGCGGTAAATCTTCTTTGGCCTTTGATACCATTTATGCGGAGGGGCATAGGCGCTACATGGAAACCTTTGGTACCTATGCAAGGCAGTTTATGGGGGAAATGGAAAGACCGGATGTAGACAAGATTTCTGGCTTGTCGCCAGTTATTTCTATTGAACAAAAGACCACCAACCGAAATCCCCGATCTACTGTTGGAACCGTGACAGAAGTCTATGATTTTCTCAGGCTGCTTTTTGCCAGAGCGGGGGATGCTTATTCCATGAATACGGGTAAGAAAATGGTCAAGTTTACCGATGAAGAAATCGTTGCGGACCTTTTCAAAAAATTAGCGGGTAAAAAAATTACCATACTGGCACCCATGGTGAGGGGTAGAAAAGGACATTACCGTGAACTGTTTGAAGAGACCAGGAAGAAGGGTTTTGTGAAAGTGAGGGTGGATGGCGAATTGAAAGACCTGGTGCCCAAGATGCAGGTAGATCGTTACAAAGTGCATGATATTGAGGTGGTGGTAGACAGGCTTGCCGTTACACCAGACATGAAAATCAGGATTGGACAAAGCATCAACCAGTCCATGCAGATAGGCAAGGGGCTTTTGTTTATTCTTGTGCACGACAATGATTCGGTTGTTCAGTACAGCAAGAAACTCATGTGTGCGACTACCGGAATTTCTTACGAAGAGCCTTCCCCCAATACCTTTTCATTCAACTCGCCTTATGGCGCTTGCCCTGCTTGCAAAGGACTGGGACAGCAGCATGCCATCGACCTCAATGCCGTGATGCCGGACAGGTCTGTTTCCATTGCAGATGGTGCCATCCTGCCTTTGGGGGAAGAGCGGGATTCCTATTATTTTAAGATGGTGGAGCAGCTTTCCAAAAAGCATAAGTTCAGCCTAAAGTTGCCCATAGAGCAGCTGTCCGAAAAGGCCATGAACATTATATTGTTTGGCAATGAGGATGGAATCCAAGGGGATATCGATCAATTGGAAAAAGGCGAATATCCCGGTGTCATCAATATGGTGGTCCGGTGGTTTACAGATAGCACCAGTGAATCAATCCGCGAATGGGCTGAGAAGTACATGATGCTCAGGCCTTGCACTGATTGCCATGGAACAAGATTGAAGAACGAGAGTTTATGGTTTCGCATTGATGGTAAACATATTGCTGATCTGTCTGAGATGAACCTCTCAGGTTTGCAAGATTGGTTTGCCAGCCTTGAAAAGCGCATAGACACCCGCCAAAACCTGATTGCCAAAGACATCCTCAAGGAAATACGCAGCCGTTTGGGATTTTTGTTGGATGTAGGCCTGGGTTATCTTTCATTGGGCCGCCCCACGAGGACATTGAGTGGCGGAGAATCCCAGCGCATCAGGCTGGCAACCCAGATTGGATCGCAGTTGCAGGGCATAACCTATATTTTGGATGAGCCTTCCATCGGCCTGCATCAACGAGACAACCAGCAGTTAATTGGGGCATTGAAAAACCTAAGGGATATCGGAAACAGTGTGATTGTGGTTGAACACGACAAGGATATCATGCTGGCTGCTGATCACCTCATTGATGTTGGGCCAAAGGCGGGTATTCATGGCGGTAGGATTGTTGCACAGGGAACACCCGCTGATGTTTGCAAGTCCGGCTCAGAAACAGCAGGATATCTCAACAACAAGAAAAAAGTGGAAGTGCCAGCAGAACGACGCAAAGGCAATGGCAATTATCTTCAGTTGATGGGAGCCTCAGGGAATAATTTAAAGAATGTTGACATCAACATTCCTCTGGCAACCTTTGTTTTGGTAACAGGGGTAAGTGGTAGCGGTAAGTCCACCTTGATCAATGAAACCCTTTATCCGTTATTGAACAAGCATTGTTATGATGCCAAGCAGGATCCAATGCCCTATACAAAAATAACCGGGTTGGAGCATGTTGATAAGGTGATAGAAATTGATCAATCACCCATTGGCCGAACACCGCGCAGCAATCCTGCTACCTATTGTAATTTTTTTACAGACATCCGTCAGTTATTTGCCGCAGTGCCTGAAGCAAAGATTCGGGGCTATAATGCAGGTCGTTTTTCGTTCAATGTAAAAGCAGGTCGTTGCGATATGTGTGAGGGTGGAGGATTGAGGGTCATTGAAATGAATTTTCTTCCTGATGTGTATGTGCATTGCGAAAAATGCAATGGGAAGCGCTACAACCGTGAAACCTTGGAAATCCGTTATAAAGGAAAATCAATCAGCGAT
>JAIPBY010000159.1 GCA_021738605.1 Chitinophagaceae bacterium
AAGATATACCCTCCCCCGTTTTTTACAAAGCTTTAAAAAGCTGAAATTTGCGTTTTTAAACGAATGAGCAATATGCACGAGGAAAATGATGATATTTTAGAACAAATCACTTCATCAGAGTACAAATACGGATTTGTAACTGATATTGAAGCAGATGAGGCGCCAAAAGGACTCAGTGAAGATACCGTGAGGTTCATCTCAGCGAAAAAAAATGAACCAGCGTGGATGCTGGAGTACCGTTTAAAGGCATACAGGCATTGGCTGACCATGGAAGAGCCCAAATGGCCGAACGTGGAATATCCCCCCATCAATTACCAGAATATCATCTACTACTCGGCTCCAAAGCAAAAAATTGCACCAGACAGCCTTGATGATATTGATCCAGAACTCAGAAAAACCTTTGAGAAGCTCGGCATTTCCCTCAATGAGCAAAAAAGGCTGACTGGTGTTGCTGTAGACGCTGTAATTGACAGTGTATCTGTGGCAACCACGTTCAAGGAAGAACTTTCGAAAGTTGGGGTAATTTTTTGCTCCATGAGCGAGGCCGTACAAGAGCATCCGGACCTGATCAAAAAATACCTTGGTTCAGTTGTACCCGCTACAGACAACTATTTTACTGCCCTAAACTCAGCCGTATTTAGTGATGGATCATTTTGCTTCATCCCCAAAGGGGTAAGATGCCCGATGGAGTTATCCACCTATTTCCGCATCAATGCTGCCAATACCGGTCAATTTGAAAGGACCCTGATTGTGGCTGAAGATGAGGCCTATGTCAGTTATCTGGAAGGTTGTACTGCACCCATGCGCGATGAGAACCAGCTGCATGCAGCAGTTGTTGAAATCGTAGCGATGGAAAAGGCAGAGGTAAAATACTCCACTGTTCAAAATTGGTATCCCGGAGACAAAGAAGGAAAAGGTGGGATTTACAACTTCGTCACCAAGCGTGGCATCTGTGCAGGAGCCCATGCCAAGATATCATGGACCCAGGTAGAAACCGGATCCAGCATCACCTGGAAATATCCCAGCGTAATCCTCAAAGGAGATTATAGTATAGGAGAGTTTTATTCCGTTGCTGTTACCAATAATTTTCAACAAGCCGATACAGGAACCAAGATGGTTCATCTGGGAAAGAACACCAAGAGCCGGATTGTTTCCAAGGGTATCTCTGCGGGCAAGAGCCAAAACTCTTACCGCGGCTTGGTCAGTGTTGCAAAAAATGCTGGCAATGCAAGAAACTTTTCTCAGTGCGATTCGTTGCTCCTCGGAGACAAATGTGGTGCACATACTTTCCCATACATAGAGGTGAAGAACAATACAGCTGTTGTGGAACACGAGGCAACAACTTCCAAGATTGGAGAAGACCAGATTTTCTATTGCAACCAACGGGGCATTGATACAGAAACCGCTGTTGCATTGATTGTAAATGGTTTCGCCAAGGAGGTGATGAACCAGCTTCCCATGGAATTTGCGGTAGAAGCCCAAAAGCTTCTTGCGATCAGCCTCGAAGGAAGTGTCGGATAATTTCAAATAAAAAAAAGACAAAAGAAAAATATGCTAAAGATCAACAATCTGCAAGCCAGCATTGAAGAGAAGGAAATCCTCAAGGGAATCAACCTTGACATCAAGCCAGGAGAAATTCATGCCATCATGGGCCCCAATGGCTCAGGCAAAAGCACACTGGCTTCTGTATTGGCAGGCAGGTCAGACTATGAGGTAACTGGAGGAACGCTGGAATTCATGGGCAAGGATTTGCTGGAGCTTTCTCCAGAAGACAGGGCCAAAGAAGGACTGTTTCTTGCTTTTCAGTATCCTGTCGAGATACCTGGTGTAAGCACAACAAACTTTATCAAATCTGCGGTAAACGAAAAAAGAAAATACCTTGGATTAGAGCCATTGGATGCAGCGCAGTTCCTCAGGAACATGAAGGAGAAAATGAAATTGGTTGAGATTGACCAATCGCTTCTCTCCCGTTCATTGAATGAAGGATTCTCCGGTGGAGAAAAGAAAAGAAATGAAATTTTCCAGATGGCCATGCTCGAACCTAAGCTCGCCATTCTGGATGAAACGGATTCAGGCCTGGACATTGACGCCCTCAGGATTGTGGCCAATGGCGTAAACCAGCTGCGGACCAAAGACAATTCATTCCTTGTTGTAACTCACTACCAGCGTTTGCTTGACTATATCGTGCCTGACTTTGTTCATGTACTGTACAAAGGCAGGATTGTCCGGTCAGGCACAAAAGAATTGGCAAAAGAATTGGAAGTGAAAGGATACGACTTTATCAAGGCTGAAGTGGATCAGGAACTGGCGTAACCCGCAAAAGTGTAAACGGAAAATGATGGACGCAACGAACATATTGAAAGAAGCATTTGAAAAGCAAAATGGCGCAGGTGGAAGCCTTGCTGAATATCAACAAGAGAACTGGAACATGTTTTCCGGATTGGGATTGCCTGCTATCAAGCATGAGGAATGGAAATATACCAGGATCAGAAATGTTTTTACAGACAAACTGGTCATCAACAATGATAACAATCTCAGCCAGGATGCACTGGAGAAATTAATCCTGAAGGGAACAGAAAATGCCAACCGCATTGTTTTTATCAATGGGCGTTTTCTTGAAACATTGTCCACTACAACAGATAGTGCTGATGTCATCTGTATCAAACCTCTTGAGAAAGCAGCAGGTGATGAAGATGCCAATTTCGTCAACATCAACCTTGGCCACAGCCAGCGCTACCATGGTGATGGTATCAATGCATTGAACGCTGCATTTGCCAATGGTGGCGTATACATCAGGGTGAACAAAGGAGCAACCTTGAACAACCCCATCATCATCTACCATATTTCAAATTCAAGCCACGGTCTTCGCTTCAGCCAACCCCGCATCCTGGTCAATATCCAGGAAGCCGCGCAGGTTGAATTGATCGAAACCTATATCAACATGGGTGGTGGTGAAACCCTCACCAATGAAGTGGTAGAAATTTCAGCAGAGAAAGATGCAGTCCTGCATTATGTGAAACTGCAGAATGAAGGAGAGAAAACAAATTACGCAGGTACTACCCATATCAGGCAAACAGGAAAATGCCTTACCCATGCTGTAACCATCACATTGAGCGGTTCCATCGTAAGGAACAACCTTAACATGGTGATGGAAGCAGAACATGGTGAAAGCCACATGTATGGTCTCTACCTGCTCAAAGGCAATACCTTGGCAGACAACCATACCATCGTAGACAATGCCATGCCGCATTGCTTCAGCAACGAGTTGTACAAGGGCATCATGGATGATGCGTCGACTGGTGTTTTCAATGGCAAGATTTTTGTCAGAAAAGATGCCCAAAAAACAAATGCTTACCAGTCCAATAAAAATATTCTGGTTGGAGAAAATGCTTCTGCCAATACCAAGCCTCAACTTGAAATCCTTGCAGACGATGTGAAGTGCTCGCATGGATGTACCATCGGAAAACTCGATGAGGATGCCCTGTTTTACCTCAGGGCCAGGGGCATTTCCGCAGAAAATGCAAGATCCATGTTGCTGCATGCGTTTGCCATTGACATCATTGAGCAAATCAAGAACGAGGAAATCAAAGCCTATGCAGAGCAACTGGTTGCTGAGCGGTTGTCCTTCAACATTTAAACAATGGAAACAGAAGGAACATATGATGTACAGGCGATAAGGGCACAATTCCCCATCCTTTCCAGAAAAGTGAAAGGGAAGGATCTTGTCTACCTCGACAACGCTGCAACAGCACAAAAGCCGGTGGCTGTAATCGATGCCCTGGTACACTACTATTCTCATTACAACGCCAATATCCACCGCGGATTGCATACCCTTGCAGACGAGGCTACAGCAACTTATGAAGCCTCAAGGGCAGCTGTGATGCATTTCGTTGGGGCATCATCAACAGACGAAATCATCTTTACAAAAGGAACCACAGAGAGCATCAATCTCGTAGCGAATGCCTGGGGAAAATCATTCCTTCAAGAAGGCGATGAAATCATCATTACCTCACTTGAACACCATGCCAACATTGTTCCATGGCAAATGGTTGCTGCAGAAAAAAAAGCCATCCTCAGGGTTATTCCCATTGATGACAACGGCATTCTTGACATGGAAGCATTCAAGTCAATGCTGGGCCCAAAAACAAAATTCGTATCTGTAGTCCATGTCTCCAATGCCCTGGGCATCATTAACCCGGTTGAAGAAATCATCAGGCTTGCCCATGAGTACAATGCGGTGGTTTTGGTAGATGGAGCACAATCAAGTGTTCACCTGGATATTGATGTGCAGACACTCGGATGCGACTTTTATGTTTTTTCTGGACACAAGATCTACGGCCCCACGGGTGTGGGCGTGCTTTATGGAAGAAGAGATTTGCTTGAATCAATGCCTCCCTACCAGGGCGGTGGAGAAATGATCAAAGAAGTCAGGTTTGAGCATACGACATACAATGAACTTCCTTTCAAATTTGAAGCAGGAACACCGAATATTGCAGATGTCATTGCGCTGAAAGCAGGCATTGATTTTATCAATACCATTGGAAAAGCTGTCATCAGAAAGCATGAAGAAACGCTGCTGGAATATGCGACAGCCAAATTAAAAAACATAAAAGGGCTAAGGATCATCGGCGATGTAAAAAACAAAGTAAGTGTCATATCTTTTGTTGTTGATGGCGTTCACCCTCAAGACCTTGCTATCCTGCTCGACAACCAGGGAATTGCAGTCAGGACCGGTCACCACTGCACGCAACCCCTCATGCACAGGCTTGGAATTGTTGGAACAACCAGGGCTTCTTTTGCTGCCTACAATACCATTGAAGAAATTGATGTACTGGTAGAGGCACTTAACAAATCTTTGAAGATGCTTTTATAAATGACCAACCACAAGACCATAAAAAACATAGAACAGGAACTCATTGATGATTTCTCTCTCTTTGAAACATGGGAGGAAAAATACGAGTACCTGATAGACCTGGGTAAAAAATTGGCACCATTGGATCCGGCGTTCAAAACTGAAGACTACAAAATAAAAGGTTGCCAATCCAGTGTTTGGATTCATTCACATGAAAAAGATGGCCTTGTTCATTTTGCAGGAGACAGTGATGCCATCATTGTCAGGGGATTGGTGGGATTGATGATCACGGTACTCAATGCACAACCTGCCAAGGAAATTGTCAATGCTCCACTTGATTTCATCGACACCATTGGGTTGAGTTCTCATCTTGCCCAGACCCGTTCGAATGGACTGAGGGCAATGATCAAGCAAATGAAGATGGATGCAGGGGTGTTGGGGTGAGGTTGAGAGAAGTTGAAGGGGTTGAACTTGCCAGCCGAAGGCTGGGGGGTTGAAGAAAAAATACAAAATGAAGACAGAAGAGCAAATAAAACAGGAAGTCATCGAGAAGATCAAAACCGTTTTTGATCCTGAATTGCCTGTGAACATATGGGAGCTTGGCTTGATTTATGAAGTCAATGTTGTACCCATCAACAATGTCCAGATCATCATGACCCTTACAGCGCCCAGCTGCCCTGCGGCACAATCTCTGCCCCACGAAGTGGACCAAAAAATCAGGGAAATTGAAGGCATCAATGATGTTTTTGTAGAAAT
>JAIPBY010000160.1 GCA_021738605.1 Chitinophagaceae bacterium
GAACTCCTTGCACCTTGCAGTTTTCAGGATGGTTCCGCCCCTTTGGATGATGTTGGCTACACTCCTTGAATCCATCTGGTGGATATCGTCATCAATCATTCCAGCGTAACCCCTGGTAATGCCAAACACTTCGAGGTTATGGTACAGTCCTGTCCTGACTACAGCCCTTATGCACGCATTCATGCCTGGAGAATCTCCGCCAGATGTCATGACACCAATCTTGGTAACTTTTTTTTCCATTGATCTGTTGGTCTGGGTTAAAATGTTGGGCAGCTTTCGCAAGGTGATCTTCGATAGGATAGAAGTCGCAAATTTAACCAATTTAAGTCAATTTTCCCCTGTTTTTTGTCATGAGAAGGGCATACTGCTATAATGCTTCGTTCTCCCTTAGTATTTTAAAGCGCAGAAACATTTCTTCGCTGTACCAGCTTTCTTTCCTGGTTCTCCGGATCACATCCTGGTGTGCCATTTTTTTGTACGCAAATGCCTTCATGTCTTCAATGGATTCCCAAACACTGAAGGTGGCTTGCTTGATGAAAGGGATTTCTCCAATGCCGATGGAATAGACAAATCCTTTGTTGGCCTCCAGTTGATCCGCCGTTTTGGGAACAGCCTTCCAAAAATGTAGCAACCTGCTCAAACGGATGGTTGCACGGGTAAGCACGGCAATTTTTCCTTCCGGATCAGCAATTTTGTTTTTGGGATCTACAAAGCTTTGTCCATCCCAGGTACCATGCCCGGCATAAGGCTCAAGCAAAAAGTACCGCGTATCTGCTTTGAAAAATCTCCACCAGCCAATGATGAACTTTCCTACCAACGTTTTGATATCAGCTTCAGGGTATTGGTCTGTATCAAAAAATACCATGATAGCCCACTGGTTAAAGTCTGGCATAATGTCGAAGGTGCCATTCTTCCCCGATCCCATGAGTTTATAAAATTTCAGTTTCCTGTTCAGGAAAAGCGGGAAATGGAAAAAAGCCATTGAAAGAAAAGCAAAGGGGATGAACCTGCTCGGGTAGCGGGAGATCAGGAGCAAGCTCCGGAGATTTTCAGGTGCTGAATGATTATGTCTGAGCTGATTGATATCGATAGATTTATTTGTTCAAATCGCTGAACCCTTAAAAGTTTAAAGATAAACCTTGGTTCATTGATAGAAAAAAGAAATCCCCTCAGCTTTTGCTTTGGGGATTTTGCTGTTCATTGGTTAGCGCAAAGAAGGTTTGCCGTTTATGAATATCGTAGCGTGTATTCTTGAATTCTTGAGCAAATTTCTTCATTGTTAATGGATATTCATTCAACATGGTTATTATTTTGGTACATCAATTGGTGAATTTATGATTTATGTATAATATTAATAATCAATATATTATCAGTGATTCACTGATCTTTATGGAGGTTTGAAAACATTGTTTTACATTAGTTTTTAAATCTTTTCGCTTGGTACGTACTTCACAGGTTTTTTTTCTGTTGTTTTGGGCTTCTATTGCCTGGAGCCAGGAATCCTCCTATTCGGTATTGAACACCCCTTTTTTACGTACCATCCGAAACCCCCGTTTTGATGGTTGCGAAATGGTTCATCATTCAGCTGTTTCACTTAAGCTTATTAATTTCAAAAATTCAAATTTTCGCACCTATGAGCAGGTCTTGTTAATCAGGAAAGGGGAGTTGTATATTTATATATCTGCAACTGGAATGTTGTACAAGTGTGCTGGAAATATTGATGCAGATTCCTTGCGCTTTGATCGGATTGATAAAACAGAGCATTATGGATACAATATCAATGCCAAGACATTTTTACACAAGGATCGGTTCTACAATATCGGAGGATATGGTTTTTGGCGCTGGAATGGGCAATTGCGGTTTTTCAATGACCGGAGTGCTGACTGGAAGATTGAGCGATTGAACAGGGAGATTCCTGTGGTATTGAACCCTCCTGGATTCCCACAATGGAAATCCAGGAAAGGAAATCAATTGATCAGCCTTGGTTATGTTTCAGCAAATTCAACTGAAAAGGTACCCGAACAAGAAAGGGTAAAATCAATAGATTCTGTTATTTCTTTGGATTTGGATAGGACAAATTGGACTGTTTTGGGGAAACTAAATCCTACATTGGATGCCTTATCTAAATCTGAGTATACCCTTCGATCAATGCTTGACTCTGGAGTGGTTGTGGATATTAATGAAAATATTCAATACCTCAACCTATTGGATAACAAGATTTATTCACTGTCTAATCAGGATATATTGAACTTTTTTTATTCAAATATTGTGCAGAAGGTTAGCTGGTATCATGACGGTCAAATTTATGCTACCATTTTGGGAGAATGGCAAGTAGACTCCATCAAGATAGATGCTCAAGATTTTACTTATACAGGTGAGCAGGTTTACACGACCTCCAATCCGTCAAGCTCGCTCATCTCTGGATCGTTATTGGCGATCTTGGCCATTGCCGGATTTTGGTTCTATAAGAAAAGTAAAAAGGGTGTACAACCGAAAGATCCCAGGTCCAAAACCGAGGAACAAGGGGCAGTGCGCTCTCCATATCCTGTAAAAGAGGTATTTGAAGAGGTTGAAAAGGCGTTGCTGAGAATGTTAATGGAGAATATGGCCATTAGAAATTCAAGAACCGCTACTGATGAGGTGAACAGGGTTTTGGGGATGGCAAGCAAATCGGGGGATATGCAGAAAAGAAAAAGAAGTGATGTCATTCGATCGATCAATGCAAAATACAGGTTGTTGGTGCCCGAGAAGGATGTAGAGCTGATTGACCGAGTCAAAAGTGACCTTGATGCAAGGCTCTATGAATATTGTATCACGGCATCTGAGCTACCTTTCCTTGAGGGCTTTCTTGGCTAAACTGTTGCATTAAAACTTGTTCTTCCACATCATGCTCTCAATGGGCCTGTCGGGTTGACCGCTGTATTTGGCATTTGATTTTTGGTTGTACTTGACTTCAATTTCTCCTTCTACTGGAAAATAGATCAATTGGCCAATGGGCATGCCGTGGTAAATTTTCACGGGTTGCTTGACTGAAATTTCCAATGTCCAGTTGCCACAAAAGCCCACGTCCCCTTTTCCTGCTGTGGCGTGAATGTCAATGCCCAGGCGGCCTGTAGACGATTTGCCCTCCAGGAAAGGAACATGCTCATGGGTTTCTGTGTACTCCTGCGTTACGCCCAGGTAAAAAACATGTGGATATAAAACAAAGCCATCGTCTGGGATGTCAAAGTACTCAATTTCATTGTGCGCTTTGGCATCAAGAATATGACTCTTATAGGTCGCAAGGCATTTGCCTAAATGAACATCATAGGAATTGCTGCCCAGGCAGCTTTTATCGAAAGGGGTAATCTTGATTGTTCCCTTTTCCATTTCTTCCATAATTCGCTTATCAGAAAGGATCATCGCATGTCGTTTTACTCAGCCCGAAATTCGGCATTGAAGGCTGGTTTTGAAACAAATTTTTTCAACAAACTGTGAACAGGGAGGCCCTATCTTTGCTGCATGCCGTTGGTTCGCTCCATACAGAATGCTGAGATCTCATTGGGTTTATGGGAAATAATCGAGGACTCCTCATTTTTTGAGCAGGCCAATCCTTATAGGGCTAAAGCTTCAAACCCTGGACAGCAATTGCAGCAGCTGGCTTCCAGAATGGTACTTACAGTTTTGCAACCTTCATTTCCATTTGACCAAATCCAATTGAACCCTGCAGGAAAGCCTTTTTTGCCTGAAGGGATGCAGTTTTCGATTTCACATACCCGCGGTTTTGCTGCTGGCATCATTTCGGCTGAAACACCTGTTGGCATTGATATTGAATTCATTTCGCCCAGGGTTCTTAAAGTAGAAAAAAAATTCTTAAACCCTCAGGAGTATGCATTGCTTGCTCCCTTGTCTGAGCAAGACAGGATAGCCTTTTCTTCCTTGTTTTGGAGCATCAAAGAGACGGTGTACAAGTGCTGGGGAATTGGTGGCGTGGACTTTTCTGAACATATCAGGATTCAATCTTTTGCTCTACACAACCATGGCACAGCCGCCATTCAGTTTGGTCAATCTACAACCGTACATACTGTTAACTACCTGCGTGAAGGATATCTCTGGATGAGTTATATGCAAGCCTTTCTCTAATAAAAAACTCCCCCGAATGCTCAGGGGAGTTGCTATCATTTATTAGATATGCTTACTTAAGCGTAGCCTGTAGTTTTTCGTTCAGTGTTACATAGTCAGGATTCTTGGCTGTTTTGGCCAATTCCATTGATTTTGCTGAAGCCGCCATTGCATCTGCTTTCTTTCCCAACTGTGCCAAACACCTGGCTTTCTGGTACCAAACCCAATAAGCATTGGGGGTTTGGGCAGTAGCCTTGTCCAACCAAGCTGCAGCCTGGTTCAGGTCTTTGTTGTTGTCCAGATAGTACATGGCAGCATTATAATACGGTTTGCTGTCCTTGTTCATGAGGTTGTCAATCTGACCCATGATTTTACTGTCAACATCAGCCTTGATGGGAAGGGTTACCATGGTTTTATCCCATACTATGTTCAATTCGATTTCATTGTTCTTTACATTGTCAAAAAGAATCATGAAAGATTCAGTGGCAAATGGCATGGCCACTGCGGGTGCCGCTACCCTTACCACATCCATTTCCTGCTTATACGCAGAAGGAGAAGTTACATCGGTTTGTTTGGTGATGATCAGGGTCCATTCCTTGGCACCAGGAATAGACAGAAGTCCGTATTTGCCTGGGGCAATTTTCTTGCCACCAATCATTACCTCATCACTAAACGTTAATGTTGTCGCACTGTTTGCGCCAGTGCGCCAGATGGCACCATAGGGAACAAGGTCTCCGAAGATTGCCCGGCCTTTGGTATTGGGTCTGGAATAAGAAAGGTCAATGGTACCAAGACCAAATTCCTGTTTTACCGTTTGTGTTGTTGAAGGTGCAGGGGTCTTAAGGCTTTGGGCATTGGTTTGAAAAACCATCGCCAGTGAAAACAAGGCCAGAATCGATTTTTTCATGTTGCTTAGTATTTATTGCAAAATTAGAGAATTTTTAGTGCATGCCTGCTTCAATCCTTTTTTCCTCGATTTTTAACCTGCCATCAAAGAAAAACGGTCCGAGCGGAAGAAACGAAGATGCAAAAGCCAGCAGGAAACGCTTGAAAGGCCAGTTGTAAACTTCTTTGGCATAATAGGCCAATCCTACATAAGCCACAAAAAGGAAGCCATGAACCGATCCCATGATCTTCACAGCCTCGGGTATCCCCAATGCATATTTCAGGGGCATGGCGATCAGCAAAAGAATCAAAAAAGAAGCGCCTTCTGCAATTCCGGTTTTTCTCAATAATTTGATGGTCCCTGTGCTCATGTAAAAAGATTTCAGCAAAACTAAGTTGTTTTCTTCTGTTTGAATCCTGGGTGAAACCTATTTAATGTATCCCTGAGGAAATTCCTGTCGAGGTGGGTATAAATTTCAGTGGTGGTAATGCTTTCATGGCCCAGCATTTCCTGCACTGCCCTCAGGTC
>JAIPBY010000161.1 GCA_021738605.1 Chitinophagaceae bacterium
CAGGACTATTGGAAATGAGTTCTCGAATGGTATTTTTTGTGGCTTCATCGTAATTCCCTGCTAACCATTTGTCTACCCGAGCCTTGATCATTGCTTCCATTTGACAATAATTTTTACAAACTTAACAAACAGAGCCGTAAATGCAATTAACTTCATCTTTTATATTAAGGCTTGTATGTTGTATCGCTTTTTATGCCATATTTTTTGCACTATGGGCTTGTTGACCATGGGTTTACGTATTAATGGTCAAGACAGTTCTGTCTCCCATGTCAATACAAAAAAATGGGTGCTTGGAGGTGTTCAGGCAGGCTTATGGGGTGGAACATTTTATTCGCTGAACAAAACCTGGTATGCCAATTACCCTCGCAGTGATTTCCATTTCTACAACGACTGGAAAGAATGGCAACAGATGGACAAGGCAGGGCATGCCTGGTCCAGCTATCAAATCAGCAGCCATACCAGTAAAATCTGGCAATGGGCCGGTATGGAAAAGAAAAAAGCCATCATGATTGGAGGTATCAGTGGCATGGCTTATTTGAGCATTATTGAAATTTTGGATGGCTATTCAGACAAATGGGGGTTCAGCTTCCCTGACATTCTCGCAAATTCCGCAGGTGCAGGTATTTATGCTGCCCAGGAACTGGGTTGGAATGAACAAAGAATTACCATCAAACTCTCCTATTCTCCCCACCGGTATGGAACATTACAGACAAGGGCAAATGCCTTGTTTGGATCAGGGGATGCAGAAAAAGTACTAAAGGATTATAATGGCCAGACCTATTGGGCAAGCGTAAACATCAAGTCTTTTTTCCCGGAATCCCATTTTCCCGGATGGTTCAATATTGCCCTTGGCTATGGCGCAAGGACCATGTTGGGTGGTTATGAGAACACCTGGACAACAACATCGGGAAGCACCATCAACCGGTCTGACATTCCCAGGTATAAAAGGTTTTACTTGTCAGCAGACATTGATCTGACGAGAATCAAAACAAAGAACAAAACATTGAAAACCATTTTTTCTCTTGTCAATGTATTGAAAATTCCGGCACCGACGCTTGAATGGAATGGACAAGGAAAACTAAGATTTCACCCTTATTTTTATTGATTTATGCCACATAAGCACCCGCCAATTTACCATCCACAACCTCCACGGAGATATTTTCTTGCAAGGTGGTAGCCAATGAAATCCCTACATAATCCACATGAACCGGAAACACTTTATAACTTCTTTCTACAAGTGTAAGTGTCTGGATTTGCTTGGGAGAAAGGGGCAGAAAAGGAAGAATGGCATACAACAGGGTTTTTCCGCTGTTCACCACATCATCAACAACAATCAGGATTTTATCCTTCAGCTCAATGTCAGAGGGAATTGAACAATTGAGAGGATTGGACTTATCGATTTGGATTTCAATCAAGTCAATCTGTAATGAAGAAATCTCACCCAGGATGGCATTTAGTTCTTGTGCAACAACGAAACCGTTTTCCCTGATCCCGGCAATGGAAACAGCTCTTGTTCCATTGTTTCTTTCCAGGATTTCAAAGGCCATTCTCCTGAGTTTCATCATGGCTTTTTCAGGTGTAAGGATGTACTTCTTTCCCATGTTGTTGGTATGATTATTGAATAGTTGTGTAATTTAGTATACTTGCCACAAACAATATAAAAATGAATTTATCCTATCAACACCTCATACCTTCCACGTTTAGCAATTCGTCAAGGGTTTGGATCTACCAAAGCAGCAGGGTTTTTACCCTTTCAGAGGCACTTACCATTGAAAAAATACTGGAAGATTTTACAGCTGAATGGAAGTCCCATGGAACACCCGTCAAAGGTTTTGGAACCTTGTTTTTTGGACAATTCATTATCCTGATGGCAGATGAGGAGGTTACCGGTGTAAGCGGATGCAGTACCGACAGTTCTGTAAAACTGATCAAGGCATTGGAAGAAGAGTACAACGTTTCCATGTTCGACAGGATGAACCTGGCTTTTTATGTCAATGAAAAAGTGCAGCTCCTACCCTTTTCTCAACTGAACTATGCCATAGACAAAGCCTTCATTGTTAAGGAGACCTTATTTTTTGATAACACTGTTTTGACCAAGGCTGAGTTGCTCGACCGATGGATTACACCGCTATCCTCTTCTTGGCTGGGCAAAAGGATACTGCCCCAGGTCCATCAATAATTGAATTTTTAAGTGTGACAATTTGTCACATCTATCCTTTTTCACTAATTTTGCAAGATGCTCAATTTTGCCAACAAAACAATTGATGAAGCCCGTCAAGGTGAGGCTTATGCTGGTGAACTTGTTACTGAAGCAACACCAGGAAAGCGTTTTTACATAGAAAGTTACGGCTGCCAGATGAATTTCAGTGACAGTGAAATCATCGCATCCATCCTACACACGGAAGGTTTTGGTCCTACCAAAAATGTTGAAGATGCTGACCTTATTTTCCTTAATACCTGCTCAATTCGCGAAAAGGCGGAACAGACGGTTCGAAAAAGGCTTACTGAATTCAAAAAAATCAAAAAACAAAGGCCCTCTTTGTTGATTGGGGTATTGGGATGCATGGCAGAAAGGCTGAAAAGCAAACTGCTTGAAGAAGAAAAACTGGTTGATATTGTGGTTGGCCCGGATGCATACCGCAGTTTACCGCAGTTGATTGATGAAGCCGATTCCGGCACAAAAGCCGTAAATGTATTGCTCAGCAGGGAAGAAACATATGCTGATATTTCTCCTGTCCGACTAAACTCCAATGGAATCAATGCATTTGTAAGCATCATGAGGGGTTGCAATAATATGTGTGCTTTTTGTGTTGTTCCTTTTACAAGAGGAAGGGAAAGAAGCCGGGATGAGGCCTCTATCGTTGCCGAATGCCAGGACTTATTTCAACAAGGCTACAAGGAAGTAACCTTACTCGGCCAAAATGTTGACAGTTATTACTGGGTTGACCCCAAAACCAATCATCCGGTAGATTTTGCCATGTTGCTGGAGAAAGTGGCACAAATCAGCCCATCCCTTCGCATCCGGTTCAGCACTTCTCACCCTAAAGATATCACTGACAAGGTCTTGCAAACGATGAAGGCCCATGCCAACATTTGCAAATACATCCACCTTCCGGTGCAAAGTGGCTCTACAAGAATTTTGCAACTGATGAACAGGACCTATACCAGAGAATGGTACCTGGCCAAAGTGAAAAGAATCAAGGAAATCATGCCTGATTGTGCCATCAGTGCGGATATCATCACAGGATTTTGTACAGAATCTGAACAAGACCACCAGGATACCCTTGACATCATGCGCCAGTCTAAGTACGAGTACAGCTATATGTTTGCCTATTCAGAAAGGCCGGGCACCCTTGCCGCCAAGCGTTATACAGACGATATTCCTGATGAAGTAAAAAAACGCAGGCTGGATGAAATTGTCAAGCTTCAAAACAGTTTATCTCTTGAAACGAATAAACTAGATATTGGAAAGGTTTTTGAGGTTTTGATTGAAGGGAACTCCAAAAAAAGTGAGCGGCAATGGATGGGAAGAAACAGCCAAAACAAAGTAATGGTTTTTGATAAAATTGAAAATACCCAACTTCAACCAGGCAGTTTTGTGCGTGTGATGGCAGAATCCTGTACGCAGGGAACCCTGATGGGTAAAATTGTCAACTATTTATAATTATTAGCAAACGATGGATATTCAAAGCATAAAGAACAGGTTTGGCATCATCGGCAACTCCCCTGCCCTCAACTACGCGTTGCAGGTAGCAACCCAAGTTGCCAATACCGACCTTACTGTGCTTATCGTTGGCGAAAGTGGCGTTGGAAAGGAGATTTTTTCACAGATCATCCATGCTTTGTCGCCAAGAAAACACAATCCTTTCATTGCGGTAAACTGTGGTGCCATACCGGAGGGAACCATCGATTCTGAGTTATTTGGCCATGAAAAAGGATCATTTACAGGAGCTGTTGACTCCAGAAAAGGCTATTTTGAAACGGTCAATGGTGGTACCCTGTTCATGGATGAGATTGGGGAAACACCTTTGGGAACCCAGGCAAGGCTATTGAGGGTTTTGGAGAATTCAGAATTCATCAGGGTTGGATCTTCAAAAGTGCAGAAAACAGATGTAAGGGTTATAGCTGCCACAAACAAAGACCTGCTTACCGCAACACAGAACAACAAATTCAGGGAAGACCTCTATTATAGGCTCAACACAGTACCCATAAGGGTTCCCTCACTGAGAGAAAGAAAAGAAGATATCATCCTGCTTTTCAGAAAATTTGCGGTTGATTTTGCTGAACGCTACAGAACAAGTCCGATTCAGCTGACCGAAGAAGCAAAAACCATGATGCTCAACTATCCATGGCCAGGCAATGTGCGTGAATTAAAAAATATTGCTGAGCAGATATCCGTATTGGCTGAAGATAAATCCATTTCGGGCAATGATCTTGAACGGTTTTTGCCAAAAAATAATGTCAACAATTTGCCCATGCTGGTTGGATCAGGCAATATATCGTCTGGACAGAATGAATTCATGAATGAAAGGGATATTCTTTACAAGTTGTTCTTTGATTTGAAAAAGGATGTTACTGAAATGAAGAAAATGTTTCTTGAAATTGTTCAAAATCCTTCCAATATTCCTACGGTTTCACATGTGATGGAAGAATCTTACCGGCAAGACCTGCCCAGCAGTAGACAACAGCAGGATCAACATACCCATGGAAGCATCATTCCTGTCAGCAATCAACCCATGTTTATAACAGAAAACAGGGAAATGCAGGATACCATACTTGTTGATGAATCGCTCAACATCATGGACAAGGAAAAAGAATTGATTGAGAAAGCACTGCGCAAGCACAAAGGAAAAAGAAAAGATGCTGCCTCTGATTTAGGCATCAGCGAAAGAACCCTTTACAGAAAACTGAAAGAATATGATATTGAAGATTAATACTTCATACAGCAAGTATGCTAAATATCTGCTTCTTGTATTGGCAATTGTCAGTATCCAAGGTACTTGCAGGTATTCACTGAAAGATGTATCCATCCCTCCCGAAATAAAAACGGTTAGGGTATTCTTCATAGAAAACAAAGCTAGGTATATCAACCCTCAGCTAAGTCCGAAACTTTCAGACAAACTCAGGCAAAAGATTATCAACCAAACCAGGCTTTCACAAACCAATAATGATGCGGATTACGAAATAAGTGGCTACATCAGCGATTATTCCGTCAACACATCAGGTATTTCACAGCAACAGGTTGCCAGCAACAACCTGAATGTGACCGTCCACATCATCTTCAGAAACAGACAAGACGAGAAAAAGAACTTTGAGGCAGATATCACCAGGAATTTCCCTTTTTCTGCCAGCAAAAGCCTGACACAGGCTGAAGCAGAGTTGAATGAACAGATGGTCAACAACCTTACCGATGAGATTTTCAATCGGATTTTTTCAAATTGGTAAAGGAGCTTAAATTAGCAGAATGACGAAGGAAACTGATTTTATGATTCAAGCCCTCTTTCAGAGAGAAAGC
>JAIPBY010000162.1 GCA_021738605.1 Chitinophagaceae bacterium
TGGGTGTTCCCAATTTCTTGGCTTACCCCAATACAGACTGGGCAGATGCTTTCTTTTCAAACCGATTGGTACAGAACCACAATGTATCCATCAATGGAGGATCTGACAAAACCACGTATCTTCTTTCTGTTGGCTACCTGAACAACCAGGGTACCATTGAAAATACAGGCAGCCAACGTTTTCAGTTCAGGTCCAATATCGAATCAAAGGTTACGAAGTTCCTTACGGTAGGTTCACAAACATTTGCATTGTTTCAAGACGATGATATGGGCAACGTCTCGGATGCCTTCACCTATCTCCGCGCAACAACTCCCGGAATCATTCCGCAATACGGAGGCAAATATGGATATGCCCAAATTTCAGAGGAGAACCAGCAGGCCAACAATGTATTTTCATTCCTGAACAACAGGCTGGGTAAAGACCAGACCTCCAGGTTCAATACCACATTGTATGCTACAGCTACTATCTTGAAAGGTCTTTCATTTGAAACGAGGTTCAACTACCAAATGCGCCAGAACGAATACAGGAGCAGAACCAATCCTGACGCAGGTGTACGGTATAATTTTGCTACCAATACCCAAATGACTTTCCAGCCAAATCCTGCCAATCTTTCTTCTAACTATAGCTACGATAAAAACTACCAGATTACCTTAGACAATGTATTGCGCTACACCACTACAATTGGTAAAGACCATGACCTGTCCGCTTTTGCCGGCTACAACCAGTTGTACTACAACTATTACAATATTTCTGCATCCAAACAAGGCATGATTGACTATGGTCTATATGTTCCCAATGCAGTATTGACACCAACGACAACCTCGGGCAGTGAAAACGATTGGGCCATCCGTTCCTTGTTTGGTCGTGTCAACTATGCATTCAAAGGCAAATACTTGCTCGAAGGAAACCTCCGGTATGACGGAGTTTCACGGTTTGCACCAGAAAGCCGTTTTGGTTATTTCCCTTCCGCTTCTGCTGGATGGAGAATTTCTGAAGAGAAATTCATGGATGGCATCAAATGGATCAACAACCTCAAGTTGAGGGCATCATGGGGAGAGCTGGGAAGTTATGCATCTGGCAATTACGATTGGCAGGCTACTTATTCACCCCGTCTGTATTCCTTCAACAATGTCCAGGCATCTGGCCTGGCGGTTGGCAGATTTTCCAATCCTGATTTGAGGTGGGAGTCTACCAACATTAAGAATATCGGTATCGATGCATCGTTGTTTGGCAACAAGCTGAATGTTGAATTTGATGTATTCAGAAGGAATACGAATGGTATCCTGTCTACCATTGCCATTCCGATTACTGCAGGTATCGCATCAGCTCCTACGGTCAATCTTGCTGCAGTACAAAACCAGGGATTTGAAATCACCCTTGGAACAAAAGGGAAAATGGGCAAGGTAAGGTTCAACCTTTCTGGAAACTTTGCCTACACAGACAATATGGTTACCAAGTTCAGGGGTAAACTGGTTGAAGGCTATGTTACAGATGCTGCTGGTGTAAAGACGTACCAGTCTAATCTTGGCGCAGTATTCAACTCCGGTGCATTGGAAGACAAGCAAATAGGAGAGCATTATATTTACAAGACCTATAACGGTAGTGGAACATATACAAATGCAGATGGATCTGTGAATATCAATGGTGGTCCCAAAGATGGCATGATCAGAACAACTGCTGATCTGGATTGGGCAAGAGCTATGTTGGCAGCAGGCTACAGATTGCGTCCAGGAACATCTGTAAGGAAAGATGCCATCTGGTATGGTGATCTTCTCTATGCAGATTTGAATGGTGATGGAGATTATGGAAATTCATTTGATCGTTACTTTACAGGTACCTCAACACTCCCTAAATATGTATTTGGTTTTTCTGCAGATTTCAGCTGGAAATCATTTGATCTTTCATTGATTTTCTCTGGTGCTGCTGGTCATCAAATCCAGTTCAACTCAATCGGATACAACAACTCTGCAGTTGTTTGGGGAAATGCCATCAATGCTGATGTAGTGAAAAGCAGGTACTATTATAACGATGCTGATCCTGCTGATCCAAAGAACAACATAAACGGAAAAAACCCCAGGTTGAAAGTAGCGGATGCCCAGAATGCACAAGCCAGTGATTGGTGGTTGTTTGACGGCAACTGGATGAAGTTGAGAAATCTTCAATTGGGCTATAACGTTCCATCCAATATTGTTAGCAGGCTGGCCATCCAGCGGGCAAGGGTTTATTTTAGTGGAGAGAATCTTTTCATGCTCACATCATTCCCCGGATTGGATCCTGAATTGGGTGCAAGCATAACCTATCCCACCATGAAGCAGTTTGCGCTTGGCCTCAACATTACCTTCTAATCAACAAGAAAAAGACATTATATGAAAAAGATATTCATTTTGCTTTCATTGGTTTCAGTTGCTTTCAGCAGTTGCCAGAAAGACCTGCTCGATACAGAGCCTTATGATCAACTTGGCAGTGAAACCATGTGGACTACAGACAACCTTACTGAATTGGGTGTCAATTCCATTTACAACGCCTTGCGGTTAGACCAAAATACAGGTTCAGCCTCAGGACTTGAATTGTACCAGTATGATCGTTTTGCTGTTGGTGGTATGCAGCGTGATGGAACGGATGCCTATTTGCTGGGAACAATAACGCCCTCCAATGGACTGTTCAGCAGCAACTGGAGAAATTTTTATGAAGGCATCATCCGTGCAAATACTGCTATCGCGAATATCCCTGCAAAATCTCCATCGCCTGATGCTAAAAAGACAAGGCTGATCGCTGAATCCAAATTTCTGAGGGCCTATTTTTACTATAGGCTTAACCAGGTTTGGAAGGGTGTTCCCATTTATCTTGAACCATTCCTTTATTCTGAAGCCACCAAAGCACGTTCAACAGAAGCAGAAGTTTGGAATGTTGTATTGAAGGATCTCAGTGATTGTATCGCTGAAACCAACCTTCCTGTCAAATATGCAAAGGGGAATGCCAACTATGGAAGGGTTACCAAAGGAGCTGCGTATGCCCTTCGCGGAAAAGTATACATGTACTTGGGCAAGTGGGCTGAGGCTGCTGCTGATTTTGCCAATGTTACTGCTTCCGGATATAGACTTTTCAATGACTATCGCCTTTTGTTCAAGGAGCAGAATGAACAGTCCGATGAGATGATTTTTTCTATCCAAAATACTGGTATCGTTAATTTAGGATCAACAACACAATTCTTTTGTGGCACCCGTTCATCCTTTGGATCTTGCTGGAATACCTATATTGTTTCTCCCAATGGTGTGGATCTTTTTGAGAACCTCAATGGTAGCAAATTCAATTGGGATGCTGTTATACCAGGATTCAATGCCATGAATGTTAGGGCAAGACAGGTTTACTTTTTGCGTGATAACCTCACTGCTGCTGAAAGAACAGCAAGGGCAGCACAGGGAGCAGATATGACCAAGTACCTCCCAGTAGGCAATGAAGCAAGGTTATTGAAAGCTTACGAAAGCAGGGATCCTAGATTGTCTGCATCTGTCATCACTCCTTATGCAACATACAACGGATTGTTCGGCATCTCTCCTGCAGTGGTTACAAGCAGGTATCCATTCAGGGCTGAAGCTGCTGTCAATGGTGATTTGAGGACAGATACACAGGCTGAATTTTATTACCTGCACAGGAAGTTTGTATATGAGGGGAATGCGGAATTATTGAACCGTTCATTTGGACCCATTGATTTTCCTGTGATCCGTTATGCAGATGTATTGCTGATGTGGGCTGAAGCACTCACTGAGCTTGGTGATCTTCCAGGCGCTATCGCCAAAGTGAATGAAGTGCGCACCCGTGCAGGCATGCCATCGCTTCAGCGGACTGCTGTTGCTCTTCCCACCTACATTGCCAATCAATCCGCCTTGCGTGATCGCATCCGCAATGAAAGGCGGGTTGAATTCCTGAATGAAGGCATCAATTATTTTGATGAGTTGAGGTGGAAAACATTGAAGGATACTAAGTTCGGAAACGGCAATGGATTGCGCAGTGCATGGGGAGCCAACATTGCCAACTATACCTGGGGCGGAGACCATTTTTATACCTGGCCAATCCCTCAGGCTGAAATCCAAATCAATCCCAGCTTAGTACAAAATCCGGGCTGGCCAAACTAAAGGATTTAATTTTTTAGGCACATGAAATTCTCATGTGCCTTTTTTTTATTTTAGGAGTCATTAAGATTACAATGAAACATCGATACTATTCACTCGGCTTTATTTTATTGGTTTCACTTTTCTTTACTGCATGTAAAAAAAAGGAACAACAAGCTCCGGTTGTGCCAGTGGTTCCTGTCGTACCCATTACACCAGCCCCTGCGGATACGAGGTTTCCGGTGAATCTTCTGGTCGACTCATTGACATTGGCATACATAAAAGAGCAAGTTCCCATCAATACTGAGATGGCTGGTGCAGTAGCTGCTATCATCAATTCCCCTTCGCTTTCAGCATTGTCCAAAACGCCCTCTCCTTTTGTTGAGGGCGATGCCAATAATTTTACCAATATCTCCAACCAGGCCACAGATTGTAAGATGCTTGCCTTGCGTTGGCTGATGTTGTATGAGAAAAGCCCTGCTGAGGCAAAGCCTTATTTTGATAAGGTGGTGAGCACATTGCTTGCCTGGGTGAATGCAGGAAATGTTGCTACAACACATCTACCCAATGAATCCAGTTATCTGGGTTTTTTTGAAGCCTATTCAGTTATCAGGAGCCGCACTGCTGCTGCAGACAAGACCAAGATTGACAACTGGCTGTTGGCAAAACTGTCCATTTACCGGAATTTCCCTGCAAGGGTAAACAACTGGGAAACCATTCGTCTGAATTTCCTCTATTACCTCGGCTACATGTTGAATTCAACCGTTACACTGGATTATGCAGCAGTCGCCTACACGACTCTGTTGAATGTCAACCTGATGGCTGGTGGTAAATCAGAAGACCTGATCAGCAGGGATGCTTTTGCCTATCATGCCTATAATCTGGCATTCTATGCCAGGATATTCAAGGCCAAGGCATATTTCGAAGGATCTGCTGCCATGAATGCATTTAAAAACAGGAAGAACAACATCAATGTTTCCGTGCAAGACATGATGAACTATTGGAAACCTTTTCTGATTGATCCGATCAACAATGTCCATATTGAATTTGTGAACACCAATTATGCCCCTGACAAAACAAGGACAGACTACAACAAACCGTATGTGCCCTCTTCCTCTGTCTATGCCTTGGAGGAATTGTTGCTGGCTTTTCCTGAGACAACCACCTACCTGAAAGGAATCAGTTCTTCGGCAACACGGTACAACAGAAAAGTGAGCGGATTCCTATACTGGCCCAAATAAAATACAACATGAATATTTCCCGATTGCCAAAAGCTTTGTTAGTTCTTCTATTGCTTACTGCCAACATGGTATTTGCACAAAAGGATTTGTTGCAAACAGCTGCAAACAAGG
This sequence comes from Chitinophagaceae bacterium, assembly GCA_021738605.1. GTDB lineage: Bacteria > Bacteroidota > Bacteroidia > Chitinophagales > Chitinophagaceae > Pollutibacter. Next base: position 5,462 of record JAIPBY010000162.1, read on the forward strand.
CAGCACTTGCATCAA
>JAIPBY010000163.1 GCA_021738605.1 Chitinophagaceae bacterium
TCAAGAGAAATCAACAAGGCCATTGATGCGTTGTCCAAAGCCATGGACCTTGACAGCAAAAATCCTGATGTATACTACTGGCTGGGGCTTTGTCTTGAAGAAAAAAAAGAAAACGAAAAAGCAGCCGCATATTACCAAGAGACCCTAAGGCTTGCCCCAGACCATGAAGGCGCCATCTCATCACTCAACAACTTAAAAAAATAATACCATGCCTATTGTAGCCCCTTCATTTCTTGCTGCTGACTTTCTTCATTTGGATAAGGCATGCGAAATGGTCAGCCAATCTGCAGCTGAGTGGCTTCACCTTGATGTGATGGATGGCCGCTTTGTACCCAACATCAGCTTTGGCATTCCAGTGATTTCTGCCATCAGAAAGGCCACCACCAAAGTTTGCGATGTTCACCTCATGATTGAAGAACCCGAAAAATATGCAGAGGCCTTCAAAGCTGCAGGTGCTGATGTACTTACGGTTCATGCAGAGGCATGCAGACACCTGCACCGTAACTTGCAACAAATCAAAGACCTGGGAATGAAAGCTGGCATAGCCCTGAATCCCCACACACCTATTTCAGCTGTTGATGAGGTTTTGGCTGATGCTGACCTTGTGTGCATCATGACCGTAAACCCCGGATTTGGAGGGCAAAAATTCATTCATTCCATGCTCAAAAAAGTTGAAAGCCTGAAAGAGTCCATCATCAAAAAAGGGGCCAATACCCTCATTGAAATTGATGGTGGGGTAACACTGGACAATGCTGCCGCACTGGTAAGGGCTGGTGCAGATGTATTGGTTGCAGGTAATACCGTTTTTGCCGCAAAAGACCCAATAGCTGTCATCGCAGCTTTGAAGGCTATCCGTTAGCCAGACATCAAAGATCCATATTCGTTAAATTTTAGCGAATGCTTTGTTTTCCCACAGTTGTTGATAAGTAAGTTGAGGGATATTCGTCAGCAAAGAATTAAATTTGAACTGAACGAAAACCAATCAACTAAAAACCTAAAATCCGCCACTTTGACTGAAACCGTTATCAACCTCGACTCCATCAATCCCATTGAATTCTTTGGTGTCAACAATGGGAAACTGGACCTGCTGAAAAAAAGATTTCCGCTTTTAAAAATCCTAAGCCGGGGCAAACAAATCAAATTGAGCGGGGCCCAGGAACAGATCACACAGGCCAAGGAAAAAATTGAAATGCTGGTCCAATACCTGGAACGGAATGGCAACGTAAGCCATAATTATTTTGAACAAATCCTTGGTGGAGACGATGCGGAGGTCGTAGACAATTTTGTTGAAAAGAATCCACAGGATGTGTTGGTCTTTGGTCCGAACGGAAAATCAGTTCGTGCTAGAACTCTCAACCAAAAAAAGATGGTGAGCCTGGCAGAAAAGAACGATGTAATTTTTGCCATCGGCCCTGCAGGAACAGGAAAAACATATACTGCAGTAGCTTTGGCGGTAAGGGCACTTAAAAATAAGATGGTTAAAAAGATCATCCTCACCAGGCCTGCAGTTGAAGCAGGTGAAAGCCTTGGCTTTCTTCCTGGAGACCTGAAGGAAAAAATTGACCCTTACCTGAGACCATTGTACGATGCCCTCGATGACATGATTCCGGCGGACAAGCTGGGCTATTACATGAGCACCAGGGTCATTGAAATCGCTCCACTGGCCTACATGAGAGGAAGAACACTGGACCATGCCTTCATCATCCTGGATGAGGCACAGAACACCACAGACCTTCAAATCAAAATGTTCCTCACACGGATTGGAGCCAATGCAAAGGCCATCATTACCGGAGACCTTTCTCAGGTGGATTTGCCAAAGAACCAAAGAAGTGGATTGATCAAGGCCTCAAGAATTCTCAAAAATATTGATGGCATTGCCCATATTGAACTGGACGAAGAAGATGTCGTCAGGCACAGGCTGGTCAAAGCCATCATCAAGGCATATGACAAGGAAAATGAACAACATGATGCAGGTTAAAGTATTATCCAGATGGTTTTTTTGCCTGCTCATTACAGGATGGGTATTTTCCTGCAATGAACCGGAGGGGTTTAAAATGCCAGAGGACCCTTTGGATGCAGGCAGAGAATTTGTGCGTGCAGTACTGGATGGTAACTACGAAAAAGCCAACCTTTATCTGCTCAATGACCCAGAGGACATTGAATTGTTCGGGCGTTACCAGGCTTACATGAAAAAGCAGCCCCAAAAGGAAAAGCTCCAATTGAAATCGGCTTCTATCATCATCAACAAGGTTGAAAACCAAAATGACAGTATTAGCATCATTAGTTTCTCCAATTCATATTCCATGAAACCCATGGACCTAAAGGTTGTCAGGAGTGAGAAAACCTGGAAAGTTGATTTCAAGTATACGTTTTCGGGAAATCTTCCGCTTGAATGATTGACCTGAAAAACATATTGCTCGTTTTGATGGGAAGTGCAGCCGGTGGATCAGCACGCTATATCACCGGTTTGATGATCCAGTCAAAAAACAGTACCCAGTTTCCAATGGGCACTTTTATCATCAACCTGATTGGATGCTTTATCATTGGCATGGTCTATGCCATTGCTGCCCGCAACGCCAGCACAGGATCCGATATCAAGCTTTTGCTTGCAACAGGATTTTGTGGAGGTTTCACAACCTTTTCAGCCTTTGCATTTGAAAACCTTGAACTATTCAAATCAGGCATGCACTTGACGGCACTCATTTACATCATCCTATCTGTAGTCCTTGGCATCCTTGCGGTTGTCCTCGGCGCATACCTGATCAAATAAAATGGAATCCAAAAAATCGACAATGGAAACAATCATATACCTGATCCTGATTGGATTGGCTGCTGGATTCTTGGGTGGGATGGTAGGCATTGGCGGTGGTGTCATCATCGTGCCTGCACTGGTGCTGCTCCTCGGACTCAGCCAACATCAGTCACAGGGCATTTCCCTGGCCATGTTGTTATTTCCAGTGGGTATACTTGGTGTAATAAACTATTACAAAAAAGGTCATGTTGATTTTAAATATGCCGGACTGTTGGCTGTTGGTTTTTTGGTCGGCAGCTATCTTGGTAGTAAATTTTCACTCAGCCTGCCACAGGACACCGTTAAAAAAGTTTTTGCTGTGGTGATGATCCTGCTTGCGCTCAAACTTCTTTTCTCTGGAAAAAAATAATATGCAATCCCTTCATTTTTGCATCTCTATTCCAAGGCAACTTTGAAGATTTGAAGCATCCCCAAAACACATATACTGACACTGAGCTGTTGCAGCAATTCAGGAAAACAGCAGACAGCCAATGGCTGGGATGGTTGTTTGAACGTTACAGCCTCCTTGTATTTGGTGTTTGCATGAAATACCTGCGCAATGCAACAGATGCGCAGGATGCCACCCAACATGTATTTGAGAAGGCATTGGGAGAGGTAAGCAAATACGAGATTCCATTTTTCAAAAGCTGGATCTACAGCGTGGCCAAGAATCATTGTCTGATGCAGCTGAGGAACAGGTCTTCAAAACCCGGCACCACAGATGAACTACTTGAGGAAACCAGCGCCGACCTGCAGACAGAACAGGAGCTGAAGATGAAAGAACTGCTGATGGAAGAACAATCCTCGCACCTCAAAGCAGCATTGAATGAGCTCAGCCAAGAACAAAAGAGCTGCATTCAAATGTTCTACTTGGAGAAATTATCCTACCACGACATTGAAACCAAGACTGGCTTTTCATTTTCACAGGTAAAAAGCCATATCCAAAATGGAAAAAGAAACCTGAGAATCATTCTCGAAAAAAAAATCAGGGAACATGTCAACTAAAAAACATCATATCCCGACAGACAAATCAGTTCCAGACAATACAGTTGTTTTGGAATACCTCAACAATGACTTGGGCGATGACGCAAAAAGACAACTGGAGGAGATGCTGACAGAGGATGAACTGCTGGGTGATGCAATGGAAGGTCTGAAACAACTGAAGGATGGGAATGAGGCAGCCGCCATCAGCAGCCAGCTCAACAGGATGATCAATGAAAAAATCAGAAAAAGAAGAAAGGTCCGATTGAAATCTATTTCATTTCCACTGTGGATTATCTTACTCATCACTACCCTGCTCCTGCTCATGCTGGCAGGATATGTGATCATCAGCAAACTTCCCTAACGAAAGATCTTACTGGTACTGAATATACATGGGAGCAGGCTTCAATGCAAGCAGTTCTTTTGGAGTCAGCAATCGGTGAGGCGGCTCTTTCAGGTCGTTCTTGTAAAACAATTTGAAACCCGTAAACTGCAAAGGCTCAGTAAATACAAAATTTTTATAGGTATTGATCTTTCTTGCAGGTGAACCCCATCCATCCATATCAACCACCAACTGAACCTCAGGTTTTATGCGAATAGATTTGTAGTCTTTGACCATCCCCTGGGTAAATCGGTGAATGACCAGCACCTTGGGAGGAAGATCATTTTTCAATACAAGATCAGCAAGGTATTGGCTGGCAAAATTGATATCGGCAGCATCAAAACTTCCAATAACCGAACCTGGTTTTTGACCGCCTTTCATCGAAAATTCAGGATCGATGCCAAGATGTACACGCGGATGTTTCAAGTATTTTTCCAACACAGGGATTTCTTCCCTCAGGCTACTGAGTCCCACCTGAATATCCAAAAAAACGATAGCATTGATTTCTTCTGCCATGGCCATCACCTTGTCAATCTGGGCATTGGGCATCCGAAGCCTGTACTTTCCTGAAACCCCTGGATCGTTTTGAGCTGTAGCCACGATATAGTGAAGGGCTGGAACCACAGGTGTTGTTGGATCTGCTTTTTCCCAAGCCGCAACCTCTCCCTTCAACTTCGCAAACATCTGAGGTTTGGGAAGCTCTCCAAGAATACCCATGCGTGTGGAATATAAATTGCCGTAGTAAGCAATGATGCGGCTCATCGGGAGAATAGCACCAGGCTTTGGATAATGATCCTTGAATTTCCATTTTGCTGAACTGTCGCCATTGGCCATGGCAATCATTTTCTTCTTGTATGCTACAGAATCCAGTACAGGCTTAGGATCCGGAGTTACCCCCTTCTTCTCAATCTTTTTAACAGTAGCCTGGGCGGATGGATCTGTCTGGGCATTTCCACAGCCGGAAATCAGGATGAAAAGGCAGAAGCTAAACAATAGTTGGAATATGCGAGATGCTTTCATGGGACATTATTGTGGTATAAAATTAGCAAAGAATATGCAACAGGCTTCTTAATAATTGTGATAGCTGCGAATTAGCCTACCTTTGCAACAACAACAAATCAGCGCAGATTGGACTTTTCTTCTTTTAATTTTCACGAATCCCTTGCAGAGAGCATTGAATCCAGCGGCTACAAAAAAGCCACCCTTATACAGGAAAAAGCCATCCCGGTCATCATGGATGGAAAAGACATCATCGCATCTGCACAAACAGGCACAGGTAAAACTGCGGCATTTCTCTTGCC
>JAIPBY010000164.1 GCA_021738605.1 Chitinophagaceae bacterium
AGGCCTTGGCATCAATTTCAGCACAGAGCGCATTGAAGATATCATTAATGGAACCCAGGCCGTTCAAGCTAACCACTTTGTCAAATTGACTATAGTGGTCTGCAACTGCCAGGGTTTCATTTTTATATACACTCAGCCTTTTTTTCTGCACTTCAGGGTCTGCATCATCAGTTCTGCCGGAGGGTTTGGAACGGCCAATCATTCTTGCAATCAATTCCTCCTCAGGAACTTCCATGGCAAGCACAACATTGATGGATGTACCATGTTCGCTGAGCAGGGTGTCCAGCGCTTCCGCCTGTGGCTTGGTGCGGGGAAAACCGTCAAACAAAAATCCATACACACCTGGGTTTGCTGTGATGGCAGCACCAACCATACCGATGACTACCGCATCGGGTACAAGCTTTCCTGCATCCATGAATGATTTTGCTTCCAAGCCCAATTGGGTCTGGTTGGCAATTTCAGACCGGAGAATATCCCCGGTTGACAAATGCCTGAAGCCGTATTTTGCAATGAGTTTTTCAGATTGTGTGCCTTTTCCGCTACCGGGAGGTCCAAACAGGATCAAATTGAACATCTGTGCAGTTTTAATGTTTTGATTAGAATCCGGTAAGCTTTCTTTAACAAAACCGGATTCCAAATATAGTTAGATTTATGGTGAAATAATTCGAGAAACAATATCGTAACAGGCAACGCCAGGAACGATACAACAATAGACCAAAGTAGAAAAAGTATACAATGAAAATAAGCACAATCCTCCTGATGGCCACAGCACTGGTTCAGTTCAGCTGCAGCAATGCCCAGGAAAAAAACAAAAAAACAGCAACAAAAATGAGTGACACAACAAGCAATCCTGCCTTTTCCAGGAACAATGAAGAAAAGGTTGAGCTGACCGACGAACAATGGAAAAAAGCATTAACACCTGAGCAGTATTATATTGCCAGGCAGAAGGGAACAGAAAGACCCTGGACCAGCAAATTTGAAAAATTTGATGAAAAAGGAACCTATTTCTGTGCAGCCTGTGGCAACACCCTTTTCCAGAGCAATACAAAATTCGACAGTGGTTGTGGATGGCCTAGTTTTTTTGAACCCGTTTCAAAGAAGAGCATCATTTACACACCAGACAATACCCTTGGCATGAAAAGAACCGAAGTGCAATGCGGAAAATGCAAAGCACATCTCGGTCATGTATTCGATGACGGCCCGCCTCCTACTGGATTGCGGTATTGCATCAATGGGGTGATTTTGGGGTTTGAGAAGAAAGGTTGAGGAAGTTGAACTTGCCAGCCGAAGGCTGGGTCGGCCTGCGGCCTGTTGAAGAGGTTAAAGAAGTTGAGGGAAGTTTAGAGAGGTTGAGGGAGGTTGAGCTTGCCTGCCAATAGCAATCGACAATCTCAAAATAAAACCAAAAGGGGCCAAGCAATGCTTGAGCCCCTTTTAATATTTTTTAATGCGAGACTAGAATCGTGTTGGGTTTGGTGATGAAGAATATTTTCAAGACTGCTTCTCTGTTTGTTGCCTTCCTTCGGCTTTTCAACCTCTGGTTGGCAGCTAAGATTGTCTCCAGGCTTTCATGGTTGTAAATACTGATTCCTTCAACCTCCCTGCCTTCGGCAGGTAAATTCAACCCCCCAGCCTTCGGCTGGCAAGTTCAACCTCTTCAACCTCCCTCAACCTCTCTCACCTTACTTCGCCTGATCCATCTCCAACAAAACAGTGATCTCTACATCCTTGCCTACTGCGAGTCCGCCGGTTTCCAAGGCTGGTGCATATTTCAGGCCATACGTAAGACGATCGATGGTAGTTTTGGCTTTGAAACCTGCTTTCACCCCACGTCCGGTATTGATTTGTCCACCATAGGTAACATCAAAAGTTACGGTTTTGGTTACATCCCTGAGGGTAAGATCGCCAGTAAGAGCATATTTGTTGCCTCCCAAAGGCTTCATTGACTTGCTTACAAAGCTCATCTTGGGGAATTTCTCAGCATTAAAGAAATCATCGCTTTTCAGGTGACCATCCCTTTTCTCGTTGTCTGTATTCACAGAAGCAACATCCACAGCAAAATTTACTTTGGCATCAGAAAGATCTGCTTTGGAAGCCACCAGGCTGCCATCAAACATCCTGAAAGAACCTTCCACTTCAGAAACCACCATGTGAGACACGGCAAACTTCACGTTAGAATGTGACTTGTCTACTTTCCATGTGGTCTGTGCCACCGCACCTGAAGCTCCTAAAAGCAAAAACGCTGCAAGATTGAATAATTGTTTTTTCATTGTATTTGTTTTTGATGTTTAAACACTAAATTAATTCGTTTCACCAACATGGCAAAATGATTCCGTTAAGTTAAACAGATTTTTGGCGATTTTGTTCAACAAAAAGAAATTTTCCGACAAGCTGATTAATCCATAATTTTCCAAAAATTGAACCCAATGGCCATGATAAAAAGGTTTTCATTGTTTTTACTGCTTGTGATGATCATCAGCAATGCCTCATTTGCACAAAAGATTGGTTTGGACCAATTCAAGTCCTGGAAACCCAGAAACATTGGTCCTGCAGGAATGAGTGGTCGTATCACAGCCATCGACGCAGTGGTGGCAGATCCCAATACAATTTATCTTGGCGCTGCTTCTGGAGGTGTATGGAAAACCATCAATCAGGGCGCCAGCTGGGAGGCTGTATTTGAAGAACAACCTATTCTCAACATTGGTTCGATTGCCATCCAGCAATCCAATCCCTCAACCGTTTGGGTAGGAACAGGTGAAGGCAACCCAAGAAACTCTATCAGCCTTGGAGAAGGGATGTACAAGACCATCGACGGCGGCAAGAGCTGGAAAAAGATGGGGCTTGAGAAAACCCGTAATATCCACCGCATCATCGTAGATCCTTCCAACCCCAATACCGTTTATGCAGGTGCCATTGGCAATCCATATGCAGAACATCCTGAAAGGGGCGTCTTCAAAACCACCAATGGTGGTGAAACCTGGGACAAAATCCTCTTTACCAACGATACTTCCGGCGTAGCCGACATGATCATGGACCCTTCCAACCCCAACAAATTGTTTGTGGCCATGTGGCAACACCGCCGAACACCCTGGAGCCTCAGCAGTGGTGGCCCAGGCAGCGGTCTTTACATGACCTTTGACGGTGGAAAGAACTGGAAAAAATTAGGTGAAAAAGAAGGTTTGCCTGCTGGTAACCTTGGCAGGATCGGACTGGCCATTTCACGCAGCAACCCCAACCGTGTTTATGCACTGGTGGAAGCAACCAAAAACGGATTGTACAAATCGGATGATGGCGGACAGACCTGGTCATTGATGAACAGCAACCCTGAGTTTGTTTCAACAAGGCCTTTCTATTTTCAGGAAATCGCCTGCGATCCGCAAAATGAAAACAGGCTCTGGCTGATCTATCAAATGATCTCCAAAAGCGATGATGCCGGTAAGAATTTTGATGTTGTCATCCCTTACAATGGCATTCATCCAGACCATCACGCATTCTGGATTCATCCTACAAATCCCAACTTTATCATTGATGGAAACGATGGAGGAATCGGCATTACAAGAGACAAGGGCAAGACCTGGCTCTTTGATGAGAAGCTGCCAGTAGGTCAATTTTACCACATCAATGTAGACAATGAAATGCCTTACAACGTGATGGGTGGCATGCAGGACAATGGCAGCTGGCGTGGACCGGCCTATACCTGGATGAGTGGCGGCATCAAGAATTATTATTGGGACAACCTTTGGGGTGGGGATGGATTTGATGTGATGCCCGACAAGGACGACGCATCATGGGTATTTGCGATGAGCCAGGGCGGATCTGTTGGCCGATACAATGTAAAAACAGGAGAAAGCTGGTATGTGAAACCTCCAGCACCAGACCTCAAAACAACACTGCGTTTCAACTGGAATGCGGCCATTGCACAGGATCCATTCAGCAATTCAACCATCTATTTTGGCAGCCAGCATCTTCATCGTTCAACCAATAAAGGTGCATCCTGGGAAATCATCTCACCAGATCTCTCTACAAATGACAGTGCCAAAATCGACCAAAGGAACAATGGTGGTATTTCTATAGACATCACTGGTGCAGAAAACTTTTGTACTATCATGACCATTGCCCCTTCATCCAAAGACAACAATGTGATCTGGGCAGGAACAGACGATGGCAATGTGCAGCTGACCAAAGACGGAGGCAAGACTTGGACAAACTTCAGGGGAAAAATACCAGGTTTGCCTGTTGGTGCCTGGATACCACAAATACAGGCTTCCAGGTTCAATGCGGCCGAAGCCTTTGTGGTAGCCAATGATTACAGGAGGGGTGATTTCAAACCTTATATTTTCAGGACCACAGATTTTGGAAAAAACTGGACAAGGTTGGTTGATGAGAAAAAAGTCATAGGCTATGCCCTCTGTATTTTGCAAGATCCCACCGAGCCCAACCTGATCTTTGCCGGAACCGAGCAGGGACTTTGGGTAAGCCTTGACAATGGCGCCAGCTTCCAGCAATGGAAGAACGGATACCCCAGCGTTTCTACTTATGACCTTGCCATCCAGGAACGCGAAGCAGATTTGGTGATTGCAACCTTTGGACGCGCACTCTGGATCCTTGACGACATCAGGCCGCTGAGAAAATTGGCTGCCAACAAAGGCATGTTGAACAAGGCTTTTGTTGCCTTTGACAGCCGGAATGTGGTGCAGGCCCAATTCAAAAATGCACCAGGATATGAGTGGAGCACCTGGGGAATCTGGGATGCCGATAACAGACCTGCCAGTGCACCCATCTCTTATTTCATCAAAGCCTCCTCGGATACATCAGCAAAAGCCAAAAAAGATTCAGTTGTTGTAAAAATTTACAACGATAAAAATGAAGTGATCAGGAACCTCAGATGGGCTGCTGATTCAGGTTTCAACAGGGCTTACTGGGGAATGGAAGAAAAAGGATACCGCACGCCAGGTGGTGGTGGCGGAAGAAGAATGGGCGGTGGCGGTGGAGGCCGTGGAGGAGCCGAACCAGGAGGACAACAGGCTCTACCTGGTACCTACAAAGTGGTTTTGGCTTACAAAGGCATCAGCGACTCAACCATGATCACTCTCCTCGATGATCCACGTTTGGGCAACAGAAACAACATCAAAATAGCGCAAGCTGCATTGCGTGCGGAATTGAAGAAAAGCGGAGACCAGCTTATTGAAGCCATGGACCTGCTGACGGAAGCTGATGAGGCAAGTAAAAAAGTGGAAACCTATACCAAGGAAATGAAAGGGGCAACAGTTGATTCCCTGAAAAAATCTACCAAGAAACTTCAGGACGATATCAAGGCATTGAGAGAATTCATCAATGGTACAACCCAAACCAAACAAGGCTACGGACAGGTTCCTCAAATCACGGTCATGAACCAGTACCAGCAGGCAAGCAGTGCCATCAGTTCAAAA